>CAJWWA010000102.1 GCA_913048495.1 uncultured Halieaceae bacterium | reverse complement strand
GCCGGTCCGTCAGCCCCGCTGCAGGATCACCACCGAACAGGCCGCCTCGTCGAAGCCGACCACGCCGCCGCCGTTCTCGGCCAGGGCCGTGTGCGCGCCGGGTACCTGGCGGGCGCCGGCCTCGCCGCGCAGCTGCTCGGTCAGCTCGGCTATCATCGACAGCCCCGTTGCACCCACCGGGTGCCCCTTGGAAACGAGTCCCCCGGAGGTATTGATAGGCAGGCGGCCGCCGAGCGTGGTCGCGCCGCTCTCGACGAAGGCACCGCCCTGCCCCTCCTCGCAGAAGCCGAGCATCTCGGCCTGGTAGAGCTCGCAGAAGGCGGTGGCGTCGTGAACCTCGGCGACGTCGATAGCCTCGGGTCCGAGGCCGGCCTGCGCATAGGCTTTCTGCGCCGCCACCCGGCTCAGTCCGGGTTCATCCAGCGAGCGGTACTTGCCGCCCGAGAGCGCGGTGGCCGCCACGCGCACGGCCCGCTCGCGCGCCGCCGCCGGCAGTTCACGCAACCGCCGTTCGGACACCAGCAGCGCGCCCGCCGCGCCATCGCCGATCGGCGCGCACATGGCGCGGGTGAGCGGCCAGGATACTTCCCGGTCGGCGAGGACCTCCTCCACCGTCATCTCGAACTGGTACTGGGCCCGCGGATTCAGCGCCCCGTGGCAGTGGTTCTTGGCCGCCGCGGCGGCGATCTGCTCCCGCGTCGAGCCGTGACGCTTCATGTGGTAGCAGGCCTGCATCGCGTAGGTGTCCATGAAGATGGACCGGTCGGGGCCCGGATCGAAGGCCTTGCCCGCGACCTCGCCGGCCGCCGCGTAGTAGGCGCGCCACTCGTCCGGGTCGTACTGATCGATGCCGCCTTCAAACAGGCGCGATGACTGCCGCGGATCGTCGGGATAGAAGGTCTTCTCCACGCCCAGGGCCAGGACCGTGTCCGCCGTGCCCGCGGCGATATCCTTCCAGGCGCCGTTCAGTGCCATGGAAGCCGTGGCACAGCCACCCTCCACGTTGACCACGGGAACCCGCTCCGGGAACAGCCCCTCGCGCACCAGCGGCGTGAGGCAGACCTGGCCGCGGATACTGCCCTGCTCCTCCACCCACATGCCGCAGTTGCCGAACCAGCAGCTCTCGATGCTGCCGCCGTCCGCGAACCCCGCATCGGCGAGCACGCCGAGGTAGGCCTCGCGCGCGAGGTCCTTGACCGTTTGATCGGGACGCTTGCCGAAGGCCGTGCTGAAGGTCCCGACGAGATAGACGTCGCTCACGAGGCCTCCCAGTACGGCGCCCGAAGTTCGCGCTTGATGACCTTGCCGAGGGCATTGCGCGGGAACTCGTCCCGCAGTTCCACGGCCTTGAGCCGCTGTGCCTTGGCCAGGCGCTCGTTCGCCCAGGCAAGCAGCGTGTCGGGGTCTGCGTCGGACCCCGACACGGGAATGACGAGGGCCAGCGGCGTCTCCCCCCACTTCGGGTCGGGGATGCCGATGACGGTGACGTCGGACACGTCCGGATGGCCGCCGACCACCTCCTCGATGTCCTTCGGGAAGACGTTGAAGCCGCCGGAGATGATCATGTCCTTCTTGCGGTCGAGGATGTAGAGGAAACCGTCCTCGTCGACCTTGCCGATGTCGCCGCTGCGCAGGAAGGTCCGCCCGCGCTCGTCGCGCCAGATCGCCGCCTCCGTTTCCGCCTCGCGGTTGTGGTAGTGCTTCATGAGCCCGCCGCCGTAGCCGACGATTTCCCCGGGTTCGTTCGCCGGCAGCTCCCGCCCCTCGTCATCGACGATGCGCAGATCGAAGCCGATCACCGGCGTCCCCACGGAACCGCGCTTGTGCTGCTGTTCCGGCCGGCAGATGGTGGCGAAGCCCTCGGAGAAGCCGTAGAGCTCGAACAGGCCGGGCCCCAGGCGCTCGAGGATCGCCTCCTTGGTGTCCTGGCGCAGCGGCGAACCGGCCGACAGCATGTAGCGAAGGCTGGAGAGATCGGCCTGTGGCAGCGCGGCGCTCTCGAGCACGCCGATGTACTGCGTGGGCACCATGAAGGTGTGGGTCACCCGCTCCCGGGCCACGAGGTCGAGGAAACCCTCGGGCGAAAAGCCCTCCATGACCACCACGGTCGCGCCGACGAACAGCGGCGGCAGCAGCATGAACCAGGTGCCGTTGCTGTACAGCGCGGTGGTCGCCAGGGCGACGCTCTCGTGATCCATGCGCAGCTCGAGGGCATTGGAATAGGACCAGTGCTGCCGCGCGCGGTGCGTCTGCACGATCCCCTTGGGGGTGCCCGTGGTGCCCGATGAGTAGATGATGTTGAAGTCGTCGCCGAGGTCGTAGCGCACCGGCGGCTCCCCCTCTTCCGCGCCGTCGAGCCAGCCCGCAAGCGACTGTCAGCCCGGGCCGGCCTCACCGTCGACGAGCAGCAGCCGCTCGCCGCCGTCGTCGAGGCGGGCCAGGGCCTCGTCGGCCAGCGCGCGGGTCGCCTCGCCGGCAATGAGCACGGACGCCCCGGAGTCGTCGAGCAGCGTCGCGACCTGGGCGGCCGTGAGCATGGTGCTGATGGGCACGACGCAGGCGCCGGATTTCACGATGCCGAGCAGCACCACGGCGGTCCCGGCGGCGTTGTTCATGAGCACCGCGACCTTTGCCGGCTTGCCGGCACCGGCGTCGAGCAGGGCGTTCGCCACCCGGTTGCTGCGCCGGTTCAGTTCGCCCCAGCTGAGGCGCTCGCTGCCGCAGACCAGGGCCGTCTTGTCGGCACGGAATCGCGCGTGGCTCGCCCAGAGCTCGGGCAGGAAAACCTGGGTATCGTCCAGGGCCATCGGACACCTCTCGTTATTGTCGTCGTTCAGCGCTCGGCGTACGCATACCAAGTGATCGCTTGGTTGGTAAGCGTCGCGCTGTTAACATACCAGCGTACACGGGTGATGCAAGGGGAAACCATGGCGACCGGCAAGGCCTCCGCACCGGCGGGCGTGCACTACGACCCGCGGGACCAGGCCACCATCAACGACCCGATCCCGGTGCTGCGTACGCTGCAGGAGCACGCGCCGGTGTACTGGTGCGAGGCCCTGCGCGGCTGGGTCATCACGCGCTACGACGACGTCAAGGCCGTGCTGCGCAACGACGACTTCTCCGCCGACCGCATCACGCCTTTCTACGAGGCGCAGCCCCCCGAGCGCCAGGCGCCGATCCAGCAGCTCATCCGCTACCTGAACACCTGGGTCGCCTTCAAGGATCCGCCGGAGCATACGCGGCTGCGCAAGCTCATGAAGACCGTGTTCACGCCGGAGACCGTCGCCGGCCAGCGCGGGGTGGTGGAAAAGTCCGTGCAGCGCCTCATCGCGCGGCTGGAAGACCAGCGCGAGTTCGACTTCATCAGCGAGTTCGCCTTTCCCCTGCCGGCCATGGTCATCCTCGATCTCCTCGGCCTGCCGGAAGCCGACATGGACGACCTCAAGAACTGGTCGAACAAAATGCAGCTGTTCATCGGCAGCGCCACCACCTCGCCGCAGAAGTACGACCTCGCCGAGGAAGGCGCCATTGCCATGGCCGCCTACTTCCGCGAGGCCATCCGCGAGCGCGAGCAGCACCCGGGCAACGACCTCATTACCCACCTGCTGGCGCTGCGCGAGGTGGACGACGCGCTCACGGAAGACGAGGTCATCGGCACCTCCATGCTGTTTCTCTTCGGCGGGCACGAGACAACCACCAACCTCATCGGCAACGGCGTGCGCGCGCTCCTCTCCCACCCGGCGCAGAAGCAGCAGCTCCTCGCCGACCCCACACTCATCGACAGCGCCATCGAGGAGATCCTGCGCTACGACGGGCCCACCGGCGCCTCCGTACGCCTGGTCAAGCACAGCCACAGCATGCACGGCGTCCATCTCGAGGCCGGCGAGCGCGTATTCGTGATGATCAACGCCGCAAACCACGACCACCGCGCCTTCACCGACCCGGACGTTTTCGACATCACGCGCTCGCCCAACCTGCACCTGACCTTCAACTTCGGCCCGCACTTCTGCATGGGGGCACCGCTCGCCCGGCTGGAGGGACAGGTCGCCATCGGCGAGGTGCTGCGCCGCCTGCCCAACCTGGCCCTCGCGGCGGACAGCTACGACTACATGGACACCATGATCATGCGCGGTGTCCGCAGCATGCCCGTTCGCAACACGCCCTGAAGCGCCGTTCGTCGCACGCCGGGTCCGTCCCGTCGCGGAGGGCTGGCCAGACCAGCGCCGGGCGGGCAGACTACGCGCTCTCTCATTTACCGCTCATTGCGAGCATGGCGAAAGTCCGCGGCGGCGGGCCGGGGACGACGACATGGCAAGACTAAAGGGCAAGACCTGCCTCGTGACCGGGGCGGGCCGGGGCATCGGCGCGGCGATCGCTGCCGCCTTTGTCGACGAGGGCGCGCAGGTGTGGGTCACGGACCTCGACGGCGCCGGTGCCGCGGCCGTAGCGGCGGAACTCGGGGAGGCGGCGCGCGCCGCCACCCTGGACGTGCGCGAGGAAGCGGCCTGGGACACGGTCCTCGGGGAACTGCTCGCGGAGGCGGGCCACCTCGACGTGCTGGTGAACAATGCCGGCATCACCGGTTTCGAGGGCGGTGCGGTGGCCCACGACCCGGAGCACGCCAGCCTCGCCGACTGGCACGCGGTGCACGCCACGAACCTCGACGGCGTCTTCCTCGGCTGCCGCGCGGCGATCCGCGCCATGCGCCCCGCCGGCCAGGGCTCGATTATCAACATCTCCTCGCGCTCGGGCATGGTCGGCATACCGGCCGCCGCGGCCTACGCCTCTTCCAAGGCCGCCGTGCGCAACCACAGCAAGACCGTTGCCCTCTACTGCGCGGCGCAGGGCCTCGCGATCCGCAGCAATTCCATCCACCCGGCGGCGGTGCTGACGCCCATGTGGGAGCCGATGCTGGGTGACGGCCCGGACCGCGAGGCGCGCATGGCCGCCTTCGTCGCCGATACCCCGCTCCGGCGTTTCGGCGAGCCCGCGGAGGTCGCGGCGATCGCCGTGCTCCTGGCCTCCGACGAGGCGGGCTACATCACCGGCACGGAACTGACCATCGACGGCGGCATTCTAGCCGGGAGCGCAGCAGCCCCCTCCGGCTGACGATACCGTCATCCGGGCGTCACGATTCTGTCACCAGACGGTCACGGCACGGAAAGATAACTGTCATGTCGCGCTGCTAGCTTGGCCTCTTCGGTCAATCGGCAACAACAAGGAGCAGCCTGACATGATCCGATCCTTCCCCCGCAGCAAGCACGCCCTCGCGGCCGCCGTGGTCGCGACCGCCGCCACCCTCGGCGCTGGCGGCGCCTGCGCCCTGCCCGCCCTGGTCACCAACGGTAACGACATGGGCGAGGGCTCCCTGCGCGCCGCCCTGGAGGGCGGTGCCACAGAAATCGTGATCACCACGGACCAGGACATCATGACCATGAGCCCGCTGGTGTACGGCGGCGAGAAGAAGCTGCGGATCTACGGCACCGGCCAGACGGTCATGACCATGGACAACCACACTCTGCTTGAAATCAGCAATGGCGCGGACCTCGAGATCATCGGCCTCAACTTCATGGGCCCGGGTGGCTTTGATATCAACAACCCCGCCAGCGCACCGGCCGGCAAGGGCATCTTCGTGGACGTGCGCGACAACCAGAGCGGTACCGTCAAGGTCGTACTCAACAACGTCACGGTCAGCGGTGTTGCCAACCACGGCGTGCACATCTCCGACTGTGACCTCGCCGACGATTGCGGCAGCGGCGGCGGTGGTGCCGGCGGCGGCTCCAACGCGTCCATTATCGTGGAGTTCGACGACGTGACCATCGACAACGTCGGCAACGGCAAATTCGACGCGGACGGCCTGCGCGTCGACGAGCGTGGGAACGGCAATATCGTGTTCCGTGCCGACAGCTCCACTTTTACTAACGTGGGTGCCGACGGCGTCGAGCTCGACGAAGGGCAGAACGGCGTCGTGATTACCAGCGTCAACGACTCGAAGTTCAATGACAACGGCGGCTATTGCGACCCGGTCCAGGTCGGCGACGAACTGGCGGCGTTCCTCGGCAGCTACGAGGACGAGGGCGAGTTCGATGGCGATGTCCCCGAGGACTTCCCCGGTGCCCCCACGGCGGAAGCCTTCACGGATCCCGCCTGCATCGAGTACGTGTTCGAGGAAGACGGCGGCGTCACCGAGTACGAGTACGCCATCGATACCGACGACGGTTTCGATATCGACGAGGCCGGCAACGGTTCACTCATCGCCGATATCATCAACTCCGAGGTAATGCGTAACCTCGACGAGGGCATCGACTTCGACGAGGAAGACAATGGTGCCATCGACGCCAACTACATCAATGTCGTGGCCTCGGAAAACTCGGACGACGGCTTCAAGATGTCGGAGGAAGGCCCCGCCGGCGTGCGCAGCCTGTTCCTGGGCTCCACCGCTATCGACAACGGCGGCAAGGGCGCAGTCTGGGAAGAAGCCGATGCGGGCGACGTCAATGTGCTGGTGATCGGCGCCACCACCAGCGGCAACGACGATGGCGAGGAAGATCTCGAAGCGGTACAGGAAGACCAGGGCTCCGGCACGATTACCGTGCAGGACTCCAACATCGCGGGCGAGATCGTCGCCGACGGCGTGGACCTGATCCAGTAACCGTAACCCCTCGGTGCCCGCCGCGAGGCGGGCCCAACTCCCCGCTTCCCCCGCCTCGCGCGGGGTTTTTTATGGGAGATGCTAGTCGAGGTCCGCCGCCGCGTGGCGCTCGCGGACCTGCTCCTCCTCCGGACCCCAGACCCGGTTGACGCGGCGGCCGCGCTGCACCGCGGGACGGGCCTCGATGGCCTCGGCCCAGCGCTTGACGTGCACGTAGCTGTTCACGTCGAGGAACTCCTGGGCATTGTAGATATCGCCGGTCACCAGCACGCCGTACCAGGGCCAGGTGGCCATGTCGGCGATGGTGTAGTCGTCGCCGGCGAGGTAGTCGTGGCTGGCGAGGTGCCGGTCGAGCACGTCGAGCTGGCGCTTCACTTCCATGGCGTAGCGGTTGATGGGGTACTCGAACTTTTCCGGAGCGTAGGCGTAGAAGTGGCCGAAGCCGCCGCCGAGAATCGGCGCACTCGCCATCTGCCAGAACAGCCAGCAGAGCGTTTCGCTGCGGGCCTGCCCCTCTGCCGGCAGGAATGCATCGAACTTCTCGGCGAGGTAAAGCAGGATGGCGCCGGACTCGAACAGCCGCGTGTGCGGATCGGTACTGCGGTCGAGGAGCGCGGGGATCTTGGAGTTCGGATTGATGCCGACAAAACCCGAGCCGAATTGGTCGCCCTCGAGGATATTCACGATCCAGGCATCGTACTCGGCGCCGCTGTGACCGAGCGCGAGCAGCTCTTCCAGCATAACCGTGACCTTGACCCCGTTCGGGGTGGCCAGGGAGTATAGCTGCAGCGGGTGCTCGCCCACTGGAAGCGCCTTCTCGTGCGTGGCGCCGGCCACCGGGCGGTTGATGTTGGCGAAACGGCCACCGCTGGCCGCATCCCAGGTCCAGACGCGCGGCGGGGTGTAGCCGGTTTCCTCGCTCATGGCTGTATGTCCTTTTCAGAAGTCTTCGTTAGAGCGGCTGTTTGCCCGGCGTGTCGCCTGTGGTGCCGGGCGAAGCGTCGCAGGGTTTTGCATGCTCGCCCGGCGGCTGTGGTGCTGTCAAAGCCACCCGGCGCAGCCCGGCGGCGCCGAGGCGCAGGGTCTCCCGGGCCGGTACGGCGCTCGCTCCCGCCGCCGCGAGGGACTGGCGCAGCGAGGCGCCGAGGCCGGCGGCGAGGAGGCGGCGGTAGTACGGCAGCTCCCGGTGGTACCCCGGCAGCTGGAATTCCAGCGGGCCATCGACATCGAGACGTTCTAGAAAATCCTGAACCAGCGCCGCCACCCGCTCGCGCAGCCCGGCATCGGCCGCCAGCGACGCCTCGGCGTCCAGCGCCCAGGTCATATCCTCGCGCAGCCAGCAGGGGCCAAGGCAACGCCCGGGGGCGCGCTCGCCCCACTCCGCGGGCGAGATCAGCGAGAGGCGCCAGCCGCTATCGTCCTTGTCCAGGCCGCGCTCGAGATCCCGACCGAGGTCGCAATAAAGGTAGTAGCGCTGCCCCACCACCGGGCGCAGGTCGCAGCGTGCCGACAGCACGAGCGTGGAGGCAAACAGGTCCAGCAGCAGTTCCGCAGGCCCCTTGGCGGCAGCCCCGTGCGGACGCAGCGCGTGCCAGTGCGCAAGCACGGGCACGAGCCCCTTGCCCTGCGGGTTCGGGTTCCGGGTGAGAGGGTCGCGGGTCATGGCCCTTGCTACGCGGCCGGGCCGCGCCCGGCTCAGGCCGCCTGCGCAGCCCAGTGCGCATCCAGCAGCCCGCCGATCGTGTTCGGCTCGACGAGATGCGCGGCGTACCAGGTGTGCAGGCAGCGGATGCGGCGGAAATCGGCGATGCCGCCGATGCCCCGCTCGGCGAGCGCCGCCCACTGGCCCCGGGCCTCGAGCAGCTCCCGCTCGGCCGGGGCGAGGTGCTGCTCGCGCAGGGCAATGTGCCGGCGGTGGTCGCCGGCCATGGCCGCGGCGAGGCCCGGCTCCGCGTCGACGCGCGCCTGCAGGTCGGCAATGAGCCCCCCGGCCTCGGCCCGGTCGATGCGGTAATTGAGCACCGGGTCGATGAGCCAGAACAGCGTCGGGAAGGGCCTGCCGTCGACCACCGAGGCCACGCGGATGACCGCCGGCTCGCCGGCCGCGTCGCGCGCGGCGACGGCCCGCAGGCCGCGCGGTTCGCGGCCCAGCCGTTCGGTGATCGTGGCGAGAGTAGTGGCGTCAATGTTCATTTGCGGCATTGTACCGCAATGTTTGACATTACCCGGACAGCGCCCTACAGTCTCCGCCGTCCAGGGTGCCTGCCGGTGCGGTGCGCAATCCGCATCTGGGCAGGTTAAATGGGAAGACTGGTGCGGCCCCCGGGGCCAAGGCCAGCGCTGCCCCCGCAACGGTATGCGGCCGTCTTCGAGAGACCTCCTCCGAGAGACGCCGCGAGCCCGATACCTGCCCGGACATGAGCACCGATGGAGCGGAGGGCTTCATTAAAGGTCGCTGAATGTTCGCGCATTCCGTCTCCTTGATCCCCTCCCTCAATCGCCCGTTACCGGCTATTGAGGATTCAGCATGACACACCCCTTCCCGGCCCGTGCCCTGGCGCTTGCCCTGGCACCGGTGGCTGCGCTCGCGCAGCCGGCCAGCGACAACCCCCTCGAAGAGATCGTCGTCACCTCGTCCCGCGTGCCCATGCCGCTGCGCGAGGTGGGCACCGCCATCAGCGTCATCGACGAGGAGGAGATCACCCGCCGCGGCTTCAATTCCCTCGCCGAGATCCTGCGCACGCAGCCCTCGGTGGCCGCGTCCAACAGCGGCGGCCCCGGCAAGGCAACCGCCCTTCGCATCCGCGGTGAAGAGGGCTTCCGCACCAAGGTCCTGGTGGACGGCATCGACATTACCGACACTTCCGGCACCCAGTTCAGCCCGCGCATGGAGCAGTTCCTGTCCTCCGGCATCCAGCGCGTGGAGATCCTGCGCGGTCCCCAGGGCCTCATGTACGGCGCCGATGCCGGCGGTGTCATCAACATCACCACGCTGACCCCACGGGACGGCCTCGGCGGCCGGGTCGCCGCGGAGGCCGGCAGCTTCGGCACCCGCGAGTTCAGCGGCAGCGTCGGCGGCGACCTCGGCGCCGTGGACTTCCTGCTCGGTGTCGCGGATTTCAGCACCGACGGCTTCAATTCGCGCAGCACGGACACCGACCTCCGCGACGACGACGGCTACGAGAACAGCACCTACAACGGTCGCCTGGGCTGGGACGTCACCGACACCCTGCGCCTGTCCGTCGCCGGACGCCGCAGCGAGGGCGAGAACGAGTACGACAACTGCTTCACGGTCGACACCTTTGCGCCTAGCAACGCCTGCACCGATGACTTCAGCCAGGAGGCCGTTCGCGTCGCCGCCGACTACGAGGGCCGGCAGTTCACCCACCAGCTGGCGTTCAGCGAGAACCGCACCGAGAAGGACTTCTTCACTGAAGGCCGGCGCAGCTTCGGCGCCGACGGCGAGCTCAGCCGCTGGTCCTACGTGGGCAGCTGGCGCAGCGGCGAGGTGCTGCGCCTCGTCTACGGCCTCGACCGGGAAAGGCAGGCCATCGACGACGGCACCTTCGACCGGGACCGGGACCAGACCGGCCTCTACGGCGAGGTCCAGGGCCGCTTCGGCGAGGGGCTTACCGTGACCGCCGGCGCCCGCAACGACGACAACGACGACTACGGCAGCTTCACCTCCTACCGGGTGAGCGGCGCCTGGGTAACGCCCGTGGCCGGCGGCGAGCTCAAGCTGCGCGGCACCTGGGGCACCGGCTTCCGCGCGCCGA
>CAJWWA010000101.1 GCA_913048495.1 uncultured Halieaceae bacterium | reverse complement strand
CGGGCCTGCTGGCGCAACCCGGACCTCCATGGTGAATTCACGCAGGTCCCCGAAGGCCTGGGTTCCGCCGCGCGCGGGCAGCATGCGGGGGAAGAACGCGATCATTGCGGCGAGTCCGATGACGGCGGCGGGCAGAGCGACCGGGAGCAGAAATAGCAGGGAAAGTTCGCCGGCGTCGGTGAGTCTGGCGTACTGGCCGTTGACGACGAGGTTCGTGCTGGTGCCCAGCAGGGTGAGCGTTCCGCCAAGGATCGAGGCATAGCTCAGGGGGATCATGAGCTTGGAGGGTGCCACGTCCAGCCGCCTGGCCCAGGCGGCAATGCCGGGCACCATGGTGGCGACGATGGGCGTGTTGTTCATGAACGCGCTGCACAGGGACACCGGGACGCACAGTCGCGCGAGGGCGCTCCGCAGCGAGGTGGGGCGGCCGAGGAGCCGTTGGATCAGCAAGTCGATAGCGCCCGTGTCGCGCATGCCCGCGGCAACGATGAACAGTGCAGCTACAGTGATGAGTCCACTGTTGGAGAAGCCCGCCAGCGCTTCATTCGCCGGAAGCACCCCGGTAGTGATCAGCACGGTGAGCGCGAAGAACATCACACTGTGCGGGGGCAGACGGGTGCTCGCCAGCAGTATCAGGCTGCCCACGCTCAGTGCCGCGGTTAACCACGCCTCCCAGCCCAGGCCCGCCGCAATGGTGGTGAATTCCGATGTCTCAATCATGGCTCAGAACGCCACCTCGAGTGTGGCACCCCAAGTGCGCGGGTCCCCCGCAATGCCATTGATCATGCCAGTCGATCCGCCCTGGTCGCTGAGTAGCTGCATGTAGTCCTCGTCGAAGAGGTTGCGTGCCCAGAGACTCAGGGTCGTGCTCGGCCCCAGGTCCACGCCGACCGTTGCGTTGACCAGGGTGTTCCCATCGACCCACATGAACTCGGACGCCGAGGGCGACGAGGACCACTCCGACCGGTAGCGGGCATTCATCCGCAGGAAGGCGCTGGTCGGACCGAAGCCGAGGTCGACCGGGCGGCGGAGCTCGAGGTCGGCGGTGAGGGCATGTCTTGATACTCCGGGCAGCGGCTCACCGGAGAGATCGACGCTGTTGATGCCGCCGCCGGAGAGCTCCAGGGGCGGCGGCGCCTCGTCGAATTTTTCGTAGCGGGCGTCCGTATATGCATAGGCAAGGTTCAGCGTCCAGCTGTCGGTGGGCCGTATCGTGGCGTCCAGCTCCAGGCCGGTAATCCTCACTTCCTCGGCATTGGCGAGAAACCCGCGCAGGAGACCTGCTGCGCCGTTCACCACGTTGGTCTGGTAATCGGAGACCCGATCGTGGAAGACGGCGCTGCTCAGCGAGATGCGTCCCTCGTCCAGCGTGACCCTGGCACCCAGCTCGATGTGGTCAACCGTCTCCGGATCGACCCTGGCAAATTCTAGGGCGGGCAGTCCGTCGAGCCCGGTGGGGATACCCGACAGATTGAGACCGGGAGACTTGAAGGCGCGCGCGTAGTTCGCATACAGCGTCAGCCCGTCTCGCGGTCGCCAGGACAGCGACAGGTCACCACTGACGTTGCTGTCGTCGAACGCCACCTCGTAGGCGAGGGGGCTGAGCACACGGTTCTGCTGTGCAAGGGCTTCCGGGGTCGGGTCAGCGCCGCCGGATACCTCGTCCCGGTAGTCGACCTCCTTGCGGTCGTAGTTGAGCCGCAGCCCGGGTTGCAGCGTCCAGTGCTCGCCAAGGTCAATCGACAGCTGCCCGTAAAGGGCCGCTGACGCGTTCTCATAGGCGATGTTCCGGTCGCGTCGGAGACCATCTAGCAACCCCGGCTGGTCCGCGAAGGCTGGCCCCAGGAGCCAGCCGCTGGCAGCCGCCCCCTGGGCCTGCAGCCCCTGGGAATCGATCGTCTGGTAGAACGCAAAGGCGCCGAGGGTAGCGCTTATGTCGCTGGACAGATCGACGACCCAGCGCAGTTCCTGGGAAAGCTGCTCCTGCTGCGAGGGATTGGCCGAGATGGTGGTGATGGGCAGGCCCGTGAAGTCGCGGTCATTACTCGGCTGCCAGTCCCAGAAGCGCCAGGCGCTGATGGAGGTCAGGGTGGAGCTGTTCAGCTCGCCCGTCAGCTTGAGCGAGATGCCGCCGAACTCCTGGCGAGCGCGAGCCTCAGTATCGTTGTCGACCAGACGGTCGTAGGGGTCGCGACTTGGAACCTGGTAGCCGAAGGAATCCGCCAGGGCTTCGAACTGGCGCTCCTCGGGACGCTGCGTGGGCGCCGTGGCGACGTAGACCTGCGTGCAGCAGCGCGTTGCCTGCCGGCTGAAGTCACCGCTGAGGGCTATATCGAGGGCGTCGGGGCCGGGGAGCACCCAGGTTCCTTTCACCCCCTCGTTGTCCAGCCCGTTGACACGATCGCCGCTTCGCACATTGCGCAGGACGCCGTCGCGTTCGGTGAACGAGACCACGATGCTCGCCACTCCGGCCTGGCCCGAGGCACTTTCGGCGACGCCCTGATATTGCTGCATGCCGTAGTTGCCGGCGGTGACGCGCGCGCGGATACCGGGATTCTCGCCCGGGCGTGTCGAGTGGATGTTGATGGCGCCGGCGGTGGTGTTCTTGCCGTAGAGGGTTCCCTGGGGGCCGCGCAGGATCTCGATGCGTTCAACGTCTAGGAAGTCGAAAGTCGAACTGGCGACGCGGGCATGATAGACATCGTCGATGTAGAGTCCGACGCCCTGCTCGATGCCGTCGTTGGTCAGGCCGAACGGCGATCCCATGCCGCGCAGGTTCAGGCCCGTATTGCGCGGGTTGGAGGAGTAGAACTGCAGGGCGGGCACCCGCTCCTCGAGGCGGCCCACGTTGAAGGTCTGCGTGGCTGCCAGAGAGGCCTGGTCGAAGGCCGTGATCGACAGCGGGACCTCCGACAGCGCCTCGCTCTTGCGCCGCGCTGTTACCGTGACCTCTTCGATGGCGCTGGCTGCCTGAGCAGCATCGACCACGGCTATCACGCATGCGGCGGCAAGCAGCGTGAAGCGTGTTTGATAGGCGCGGCCCGGAGCTGTGAATTTTCTGGGAGCGAGGTTCGCGGACCTCCTCGGGCGTCGGGGTTTAGCGGTGCGCATGATCCAGTCCTCGATGGTTGGCGTTGAACGATCGGAGCGGAGATAGCGAACATCGCGCCAGGCACGGATAAACCCAATTAAAACAATGGGCTATGCCGATTCTTCACTTCTATCAGCTAGCTTTCGGTTTAATAAAACGAAATAAACGTTTTATCTAACAATGCATATGTTATATAAAGTTTGAGATTCATTGCTGCTGGGCATTAGAAGATGAAGGAAGGACACCCGGTCATCGGGCGGGACGGTGGTCTGGCCAGCGTCATGGAACGGGTCGCCAAGGTGGGGCCGAGCGAGGCATCCGTACTGATCCTGGGCGAGACCGGATCCGGCAAGGAGGTCATCGCCCGCGCGATCCACGAGCAGTCGCCCCGCGCGAAGGGCCCCTTCATCCGTGTGAATTGCGGTGCCCTCCCGCCGGACCTGCTCGACTCGGAGCTCTTCGGGCATGTGAAAGGCAGCTTTACCGGAGCCATCGGGACGCGCCGGGGCTGGTTCGAAAGAGCCGACCGCGGGACGCTGTTCCTCGACGAGATCGGAGAGCTGCCGCTGGGGGCCCAGGTCCGCCTGCTGCGGGTATTGCAGGACGGCCTACTGAGGCCCGTGGGCTCGGAGGAAGAAACCCGCGTCGACGTACGCGTGGTCGCAGCGACCCATCGAGACCTGCCGCTGATGGTTCAGGAGGGGCAATTCCGGGAGGACCTCTGGTACCGGTTAGCGGTCTTCCCGATCATCATACCGCCGCTACATGAACGGCTGGAGGATTTGCCGGCGCTGGCAGAGTTCTTCATCGCCCGTTCGGCCGAACGCCTTGGGGTTCGCACCCCGCCACTGGACCCCGCCGGTCTGCAGCTGCTGACCGAATACCGCTGGCCGGGTAACGTCCGAGAGCTGGCAGCGGTCCTTGAGCGCGCGGTGATCCTCGGCCAGGGCGAATCACTGGAGGTCGCCACCGCCATCGGTATCGGATCGGCATTGGTCCAGCGAAAGTCCTCACCCGACGCGCCAGCAAAGCAGGGTGAGACAGAGGTCTCCTTCGAGCCGCTGGATACCGTGATCATCGAGCATATCCGCAAGGCCCTCGGCCGCACAGGCGGCAAGGTGTCCGGCAGCGACGGCGCCGCGCGTCTGCTGGGCCTGAACGCCAACACGCTGCGCAGCAAGATGCGCAAATACGGGCTTAAGTCCCATCGAGATGGTCTTTCGTAGCTTTGTGGCCATCGTGATAGTTGCGTGAATCTCATCGATTCAACCGACACCCGAGTGCAGGTACAATCCGGGACTTCGTGGATAGGTGCTCAAAGCGTCATGTCGTCGCCTGTGAAAGGTGGAAGTAATGCTCGGCTCGTCCTCTGCCACTTCCACATCTTCAAGAACAGCGGCACGTCCTTCGACCAGCTGCTCGCCGAGAACTTTCCCGGCGAGCCGGTCGCCTTCGACGGGCCTTATCCCTTCTCCGTCTTTCCGCAGGATGAACTCCTCAAGGTCATTCGCCACCATGGCAGCGCCACGGCGTTCACGTCGCACCAGGTGCGCCTGCCGGTGCCGGCCGCCCTCGATATCGAGGTGCTGCCCGTGGTCTTCCTGCGCCATCCCCTGCTGCGGGTGCGCTCCGTATACGAGTACCTGCATCGCCGCGAGCGCGGTGTCGGCGTCAGGCGCCTGCTCCGCTTCGCGGCGCGCTCGACCTATACTTCCCGGGACGAGGCGCGGGCCAGCGAGCTGTCCTTCGCCGACTGGGTACGCGAGGCCCTGGACGGGCAGCGGCCCCTGGGCAACCTCTCCAATGCGCAGGTGCAGCTGCTGGGCGGGGTGTACGGGCGCAAGGCCCTGTCGCGCACGCGCCCGGCGGCGAAGGGAGGCGTGGAGGCAGACCTCGCCCAGGCGTTGCGCAACCTCGCCGCGGTGGAGCTGCTGGCCCGTACCGAGTGCTACGGGCGCGACGTGGCCCGCTTCAGCGAGCCCCTGGCGGCCCGCGGTATCGCGTTCAATTACCGCGACCGGCGACCGGCGAACACCACCGCGCGGGACCTGGACCGGCCGCTGGCGGAGCGGCTCGACGGGGTCCGCAAGAGCCTGGGCGACGAACTCTACGACCGGCTCGCGGCCGTGAACCGGGGGGATCTCGCGCTCTACCAGTGGGCCTGCGATCGCCTCGATGGTGCTGCGCCGGGCGGCGCCAGCAGCGACCCGGCGCGCTGAGCCTGCGGGTCAGTCGCCGAAGCGGTCGATGAGCTGCTGCAGCTTCTTCGCCGTGGGCGGCGCCGTCAGCTGCTCGGGCAGGTCCGTGAGCTCCGCCGCCCGCAGGTAGGCGGGCAGGTAGTGGTACTCAAGGGCGTCGGGCCGGTCGATGCTGAAGTCCTCCAGCTTGCGGCTGCGCCCGAAGGTCACCGCATCCCCCACCCGGTTGGCGAGGTACACCACCACGTGTTCCCGCATGTCGAGCTCGGTCTCGCCATGGCGCTCGGGCGGCCAGGCCATCGGCACGTACGCATAGCGCAGGTGGGCCTCGATCGCCGCCGGCAGGTTCCAGCTGCGGGCGAGAATGGCGCCGACGATCGCCGCGTTGCCGACCAGCTCGTCCTGCTGGCCGCTGACGCGGTCGAACAGGGTGGCATGGGCGCCGTAGAGCCTCGCCAGCCCGGGCCGGGCAGAAATCAGCGCGAGGTCACCGATGCTGGCGAGCAGCGCCTTGGTCGCGGTCTCGGAGGGCTCGGGCAGGGCGAGCTCCGTGGCCAGGGCCTGCGCGACGGCGCTGGCGACGTAGCTGGCGCGCCAGAGCCGCATGTAGGCCGTATGCTGGGCCGGGCTCTCCAGCGCCAGCATCTGGCCGACCGCGGCCTGCAGCACCAGGCCCTTGACCAGGTTGGTGCCGAGATAGTTGACCGCGTGGTGAACGCTGGAGATGGGAGCGTTCAGGTGAAAGGCGGCCGAGTTGACGATGCGCAGCACATCCGCCGACAGCGCCGGGTTCGTCATGACCGTTTCCGCGAGTTCCTCCGGGTCGTCGAGCCCGCGGCTGATACGCTCGAGGACCGTGGGCGGCTTGCGCAGCTGCGCCACGAACTCCGCCATGTCCTCCTTCTCGACCTCGTTCAGGTGCTCCTCGAATACCAGGAAGAAGTCGGCCAGCGCCTTCGGTACCTCGTCGCTGTTGCTCACCGGGGCGGGGGCTGCCTGCTCGCCGCCCTCGCTGTTGCCCGCCGGGTCTGTGGGCTCGTCGCCGTTGTCCCCGGGCGTATCGCCCTGCTGCCGTCGAAACCAACTCATTGCTGCACACTCCCCCGGCGCGCCTGCCGTTGCGGCCCTTTCCCGGCCCGCCAAGCATATCGCCTGAGCGGCGCGTGTCCATAGGCCCGTCGCGGCGGCGACAGGGGCGGTCCCGGGGAGGCGCCGGGGCAGCCAGCGCAGGCGCCAGTGCGCTAGAATGGGCCCATTGCGAAGCAGTGGAGCCAGCATGGGGGACGACGCCCGTATCCCGCTCATCGATGTGGCCAGCGGGGAGAAGTACACCAACGCACGCGGCATGCGCGTCATCAAGGATGGCGTGAAGGCCGGCGCGGGCGGCGGCGAGCGCCTGCCCAAGCCGCCGTGGCTGCGCACCCGCATCCAGCAGGGGGCGACCTTCGAGAAGGTGCGTGGCATCGTCCACGAGCACCGGCTGGCTACCGTCTGCGAGGAGGCCAAGTGCCCGAACATGGGCGAGTGCTGGAGCGCGGGCACCGCGACGATCATGCTCATGGGCGATGTCTGCACCCGGGCCTGTCGCTTCTGCGCGGTGAATACCGGCAACCCCCGCGGCTGGCTCGACCCCGAGGAGCCCGACAACACCGCGCGCTCCGTCGCGCTCATGGGCCTCAAATACGTGGTGCTGACCTCCGTCAACCGCGACGACCTGCCCGACGGCGGCGCCGGCCACTACGCGGCGTGCGTGCAGCGCGTGAAGGCCGTGAACCCCGAGACCGCCGTGGAGGCGCTCACGCCCGACTTTCTCGGCAAGCTCGAGGACGTCGAAACGGTGGTGGACTCGGGCATCGAGGTCTTCGCCCAGAACGTCGAGACGGTGCGCCGGCTCACGCATCCGGTACGCGACAGCCGCGCCGGCTATGACCAGACCCTGGCCGTTCTTGCGCACGCCAAGGCGCACCGGCCGGACGTGCTCACCAAGACCAGTCTCATGCTCGGCCTGGGCGAGACGGAGGCGGAGATCATCGAGGCGCTGGACGACCTGCGCGCGGCCAACGTCGACATTGTCACCTTCGGCCAGTACCTGCAGCCGACGGCGCACCACTATCCCATCGACCGCTGGGTGACCCCGGACGAGTTCGCCCGCTACCGCGAGTGGGGGCTCGAGCGCGGGTTCCTCGAGGTGGTGTCCGGGGTGTTCGTGCGCTCCAGCTACCGCGCCGAGCAGGTGCTGGAGAAGAACAACGTCGGGCTCTGAGCCCCGCGCCTCACTCCGCCGCCGCGTCCTTGCTGTGCACCCGGTCCAGGCCCTTGCGGATCTGCTGGGCCCAGGCCGAGAACACCCGGCGCACTTCCGCCCGGTTGGTCACGCGATTGTTCACGCCCCACTGCTGGGTGCTCCGGCGCTTGTCCTTGGACAGCGCCAGCACCTCGCCGGACTCTGAATCGGCGAAGGCCACGGCCACGGCAATGCTGCCGGCGCCCTCGGTGTACACCTGGGACCGCCCCACGTAGCGCGACTGGTTGTCGTCCTTCGGCGCGTTGGGGGCCAGCTGCGTCAGCATGGCGGCAATCTGCAGCACGTCGTCGGCGGGCGCGTCCGCCAGGGCGTAGCCGCCCTTGTCCACCAGCTCTTTCACCATGGCCTCCCGGTAGTCCGCCTGCAGCGCGGCCCGGTCCTCGTCGGTCAGCTCCCAGTCCCGCTTGCGTGCGTAGGGTGCCGAGCTGTTGTCCGGCTGGATGATCTCGACGTTGTCGAGCCCGAGCGGCGCCAGCAGGACGCGGTTGTAGCGGCTGAAGTCCACGGTCGGGTCGACGTACACGAGCTGCGCCGCGGTGTTGTCCACGCGGTAGAGCTTGCCGTCGATGGTTTCCGCATCCGGCCCGGTCTGGACGGTGGGGGTGCCGCTGCAGCCGCCGACGGCGAGCGCGGCGAGGCAGGCAGCAAGCGGCAGGGCGAAACGGGACATGGCGGGACCTCCTCACTGTTATTCTCGTGGCTCATGATCATCGGCCCAAAGCGAGCCCGAGGCAAGCGTATGCGGGCCCTTCCTCGGCCTATGCGCACGCCCGGCCTGCGAGGTTATACTGCCCGGCCACCCTGCGCAGGAATCCGTGCATGGCAGCCCAGTTCCACCGCGTCGGCCTCGTCGGGCGCAGCCGCCAGGAGGGCCTGCAGGAGCTCCTCGACGAACTCCTCGACCTGCTCGGCGACCGCGTCGGCGAGGTCATGCTGGAGGACCGCCTCGGCGCCGTCGCCACCCGCGACTGCCCGCTGCTGACCCGCGAGGAGATCGGCGAGCGCGCGGACCTCGTCATCGTGCTCGGCGGCGACGGCAGCCTGCTGTCCGCCGCGCGCACCATGGCCCGCTTCGAGACCCCGGTGCTCGGCATCAACCGCGGCCGCCTCGGCTTCCTGACCGATATCAGCCCCGACGAGGTCAGCGAGCTGGTGCCGGCGGTGCTCGAGGGGCGCTACGAGCGGGAGGAGCGCTTCCTGCTCGATGTGAATGTCGAGCGCGAGGGCAAGGTCGTGGCCCGGGCGGACGCCCTCAATGACGTGGTGCTGAACTCCGGTACCTCGGCGCAGATGATCGAGTTCGAGCTGTCCATCGACGGCGAGTTCGTCTACCGGCAGCGCGCGGACGGGCTGATCATCTCCACGCCCACTGGCTCCACGGCCTATTCGCTCTCCGGGGGCGGGCCGATCATGCACCCGTCCCTCGATGCCATCGTGCTGGTGCCCATGTTCCCGCATTCGCTGACCAGCCGCCCGATCGCAGTGAGTGGCCAAAGTGAAATCCGCATTGATGTGGTGTCGCGCAACGACATCCACCCGCCGATCACCTGCGATGGGCAGATCTCGATCACCGCGTTGCCCGGTGACTCCGTCCGCATTCGCAAAAAGGCCCGTGAACTGACCTTGCTGCACCCCCCAGGGTATAGCTTTTACGCCAGCTGCCGAGACAAACTCCGCTGGTCAGATGCCCTCGTTAAATAGCGCGCCTCTGGCGATTCAGCGCGCGCCCGCCACCTTCTCCCTGGTGGTGGTGACCAGTGTCTGCTTCCTGCTCTTCTACCCGCTGCACTGGGTGGGCATGCTGGAGTTGTTCAATTTTGTGCCCTTTCGCGCCGCGGGGGGCTACGTGGCATTTGGAGAGTGGGGTGACTGGTGGCGTCTGGTGACCCCCACGTTGATTCACTTTGGCTGGCTGCACGTGGTCTTTAATTGCCTGTGGTTGTGGGAGTTTGGCCAGCGGATCGAGCATCGGCTAGGCTCAGCAAACCTGCTGGGTCTCTATGTGGTCAGTGCGATGCTGAGTAATTACAGCCAGTACTGGTGGGAGGGGCCGTCGATATTTGGCGGTATGTCCGGTGTGGTGTACGCGTTCATGGGGTTGATCATGGCGACCCAATGGCGCAGGCCCGGCTGGATCGTGCCGCCGCCCATGGCCATATTCGCTTTTATGATGATCTGGCTCTTGATCGGGATGGTAGGAAGCATGGAGTTTATCGGTGCGGGCGCCATTGCCAACGGCGCCCACGTCGGCGGCCTGCTGGCCGGTTGGATTCTGGGTATCGCGATTGGTGGGTTGTCCACATTATTCGGGAGTCGGTGAGCGTGGCGGATGACTATCGGCAATCGGTTCAGCAAATGGACCGTCAGGTGTACGAGCAGTTGGTGACGTCTCTGTCGACTGGCCGCTGGCCGGACGGCAGAACATTGACCGACGATCAGCGTCGGCATGCCATGCAGGCAGTGATCACCTGGGGCGAAATCCATCTGCCGCCAGAGCAGCGGGTGGGCTTTATCGACAAGGGCGCCAAAGCCGGGGACAGTTGTGACGACCCCCAGCCGCTGGCGTGGAAGGACTAGAGATATGAGTGACTGGCAGGGCTGCCTGAGAAAAATGCACACGGAGCTCGCGGAGACCGTTCGTTACACCGTGTTTCCCGAGAAAGGGGGGCTCTGCCTGAATGATCAGCTCGGGCAATCTCTGCGCCTCGCATTCACGGGCCGGATTGAGTGTGTTGCCTGTGACCGTCTGACCAAGAAAAGTTTTAATCAGGGCTACTGCTTTCCCTGTTTTCGCAAGCTGGCGGCCTGCGATAGTTGCATTGTCAGTCCGGAAAAGTGTCACCTCGCAGAGGGAACGTGCCGCGAGCCCGACTGGGCCG
>CAJWWA010000100.1 GCA_913048495.1 uncultured Halieaceae bacterium | reverse complement strand
ATCGCCCTCGCGGCCGGTACCATCAGCGTCACCACGGACCAGGGAACCCGCCTCGATGACGACCGCGATGACATCGACCGGTTCACCCTCGCCGATATCGCCCCCGGTGATTTCCTCGAGATCGAGGCCTACCTGGCCGGCGACCGCCTGGTCGCCACGGTCATTGACCGCGAAGAGACGGATGACGAGGTCGTGCAGGCGCCGGTGGAAAGTTTCAACGCCGGCAGCGACATCACCCTGCTCGGCGTGACGTTCTCCGTCAGCGAGGGTGAAACGGAATACGAGAACCTGCAGGACCAGGATATTCCCGGGACGGCCTTCTTTGCCCAGCTGCAGCCCGGCGACCTGGTCAAGCTGAAGGACGATGAACTGGCCGACGGTGTGGCCGACGAGATCGAGTTCGAGGACAAGGGCAGCCTCGACGGCGAACGCGAGTTCGGCTGCGGCTTCGATGACGACGGTACCAGCTGCGACGACGACGATCTCATCGGGGACGACACGATCACCGACGACGATGGCATCGACACGACCGACGACGAGGACGACCTCACCGACGACGACGGCGTCGACACGCCCGACGACGAGGACAGCTAGGAACGTCGACACGCGAGAGGCCGTGACCGATGATAGCGCCGCAGGCGATCGCGATGGAGACGACAGTGGACGGAGCGAGCAGCACCGCCCCCCCTGGTGAAACCCGGGCCCTCAAGGCCCTCCTGGCAGAGCGGGACTTTCCCGCGCTGCTGCGCGCCACCGGGACGGGCGACGGCAAGGCACCCGCGGAACGCTGGCTCTACCGCGGCAAGGCCCTCGAGGGCCTGCTGCGGCTGGAGGCGGCGGCGGACTGCTACCGCGAGGGGCTGCGGCGCTGGCCCGACGCGGCATCGCTGCACCTCGCCCTCGGTCAGCTCGCGCTGCGCCGGGGCGACCGGCACGCGGCCCTCGCCGCCCTGGAGCGGGCGCGGGCCCTGAATCCCGACAGCCTCGACTGCTACGCCGCGCTCCTGCACCTGGTGCCGCTGGCGCCGGACGGGCCGGAGGCGGCGCGTATCCTGGCCCGGGCCCTGGATCACCGGCGCGACGATGCGGCCCGCGCCCGCGCCCTGTTCCTGCTCGGGCAGCTGCAGGTGGAAGCGGGCCGCGACCGCACGGGCTTCGTCTATTACGCGGCGGGCAACCGGCTCACCGCGGACGCGATCGAGGAACGCAAGCGCGAGTACCACGTTCCGGAGCGACTGCTGCGCATGGACCGCAAGACCTTCGCGGCGTCGGCGCGGTCGCTGCCGCCCTGCCCCGCCCTGGTGGTGACCGGGCTGCCCCGTTCCGGCAAGAGCCTCGTCGAGGGCCTGCTGGCGGAACACCCGGCCGTGACGGCCGGCGGTGAGTTCGCCGGTCTGCGCCGAGCGGTCGCCGACACGCGCCCGGGCGACCTCAGCGCCCGCCTCGGCGCGGCGGCGGCCGGCGGCCACTCACCCTTCGCGAAGGCCTACCGGGAGCATCCGCTGGCGGCCGGGTTGTTCGATGAGGGCGGTGCTGCGGGCAGCGACGCGGGTCACCGCTGGCTCGTCGACAGCTCGCCCGCGAACCTGCCGCGGCTGGGCTACTTCGGCCTGCTGCACCCGGAGGTGCCGGTGGTGCTCTGCCGGCGCCGGGCCGCGGACCTCGGGCTCGCCCTGTACTTCAAGAAGTTCCGCAGCGGCCACGGCTACAGCTACGACCTCGCCGCGGCGGGCCGCGCCATCGCCCGCGCCGAGCGACTCATCGCCCACTGGCAGGCGGTGCTGCCGAACCCGGTGCTGGTGGTGGACTACGAGGCGCTGGTCACCGAGCCCGACAGCATGCGGGCGAAGCTGTTCGCGCACCTCGGGCTGGCGCCACCGCCGGCACCCGCAGCCATGGCGGGCGATGAGCCCGGCAAACAGCGAGCGGAAGCACCGGCCGACTGGCGCCTGTTCCCGAGCAAGTCCCCGGGGGCCGGCAGCGCCCCGGATCCTTCACTGCTCGGCTTCGCCGGGCGTTTCGCAGACGAGTTGAACCCGCTGGTCGCGGCCTACGAGGCGGAAAGGCACTAGCGCAACGCCGGCCCCGGGCGCGGCAGCGCGACGGCCGGGCTCCCCCGGCCCGGGTGCTACAGCTCTTCCTCGGCGAAGGCCGCCAGGCGCGAACGCAGGATGCCGCCGATGTGCATGACACCGGCGTGCTCGTAGTGCTTGCTCTTCTCTACCAGGTAGGTGAGGCCGGAGGTGAGCGGCGAGATGTACTTGTTATCGATCTGGGCGAGGTTGCCGAGGACCACGATCTTCGAGCCCTCCCCCACCCGGCTGATCACCGACTTGAGCTGGAACTGGGACAGCCCCTGGGCCTCGTCGATGATGATGTAGGCGTTGTTGAAGGAGCGGCCGCGCATGAAGTTCAGCGACTTGAACTGGATGTTCGCCCGCTCCTTGACGTACTCGATGCTGCCGGCGCAGGACTCGTCGGTGCCGTGGAGGATCTCGAGGTTGTCATCGAAGGCGGCCAGCCAGGGCGCCATCTTCTCCTCTTCCGTCCCCGGGAGGAAGCCGATGTCCTCGGCGATGGGCGGCGTCGAGCGGGCGACGATAAGCTTGCTGTAGCGGCCCTCCTCGAGGATGCCCTGGAGCCCGTAGGCGAGCGCGAGCAGCGTCTTGCCCGAGCCCGCGGGTCCGGTCAGGACGGTCATGTCGACCTCGTCGTCCGCCAGCAGCCGCATGGCCATGGCCTGGTCGAGGTTGCGCGGCGCCAGGCCCCAGAAGCGCTGGTTCATCAGCCCGTCCCGGCTGTCGCAGCGCAGGTAGACGTGCTGACCGTCGATGCGCACGACGAAGGCGAGGAAATCGTGATCGTCGAACAGGAACTGGTTCGGGTAGGCCTGTGGCAGCGCCGCCCGCGGCACCCGGTGCAGCGTGAGGTCGTCCTCGCGGACCGTATCCACCTCGTCGACGCCGTCCCAGAAATCGCCGGGCACGTGCTCGTAACCCTTCGTGAGCAGGTCGATGTCGTCCAGCACCCGGTCCCGGCGGTAGTCCTCGACGTGCAGCAGACCGGAGCCCTTGGCCTTGATGCGCATGTTGATGTCTTTCGTCACCAGGCAGACAAAGCGCTCCGGGTGCTCCGCCTGCAGCTTGATGGCGACGTTGATGATGCGGTTGTCGTTGGCCTGGTCCGGGGTGCCGTCGAGGTAGGGAATGTCGCTGTCGTCGGTGATCAGCTGGTCCGGGTAGATCGCGAGCGTCCCCGGCGGGCCCTGCAGCGTGCTGCCGGGCACATCCACGCCTTCCTGGATCTCCGAGGGCGTGGCCACGTCGACGATCTTGTCGATGAGCTGGATGGCGATGCGCGCCTCCCGGCTCACGGTCTTGTCGCGCCGGTCCTTGATGTGATCCAGCTCTTCGAGGACGGTCATCGGGATGACCACGTGGTGCTCGTTGAAGGCGCTGATCGCCGTCGGGTCATGCAGGAGCACGTTGGTATCGAGTACGTAGGTTTTCGGGCCGGCGGCCTCATCATTGACAGGATCACGGGTGAGGGGGGTATGCAGGGCGAGGCTGCTTTCCATGCGGGCTCTCCGGGACGGGGTCAGAAAACCGCCACGACGGCGTGCCGGCACGGCCGAGCCGTGCCGCGGCGGGCCGCAGCAGCGAGAAGGGATAAGGCGCGAGGTCCAGCTGAGCCGCGGGCGGCGCTACATCGCAGGCGGGGAAGGCTCAGGCAGGGAAGGCTGCGCTGGCCGGCGGGGGAAACCCTGGAGCAAATCGGTCGAATGGCCCGATCCCGTGCGTTGCCCGAACTCGCCTCGATTATTGAGCGCGCATCCCGGGGGTGTCAATCAGGGCCGCCGATCGCGCCGGCGGGCGCGCGCCACGGCGGACCATCGCACTGACACCCGGGGCCTTTTCAGCTAGCATACGCCCCTTTGCCCTTGCCGCCGCGGCACCCTGTGCCCCGCGCTCATGCAGACGCCGATGCCGACAAGACCACCATGCTAGACCGCGACGCCCTGTCCCAGCTCCAGGGCCTCAAGAAGGAGATGGAATCCGCCAAGGAGCGGGTGGAAGCCGTAGTCAAGGGCACGCAGGCACGCTATGGCTTCGCGGTCCTCGACGACGGTCGCGAGGTCTTCGTGCCGCCGGATGAAATGCTCAAGGCCTTCCCCGGCGACCGGGTCCGGGTCTGCATCCGCCCCGGCTCGGACGACCGCCCGGTGGCGGAGATCGAGCGCCTCGTCGACAGCCCGCTCGGCGAGTTCAACGGCCAGTGCGTGCGCAAGGGCAAGGCGCTCTTCGTGCGCCCGCAGCTTGCGTCGCTGCAGCGCTGGCTGTTCCTGCCGCCGCACGCGCGCAATGGCGTCAAGGAAGGCGACTACGTCCGCTGCGCCGTGCTGCGCCACCCGATCCGCGACGGCCGGCCCCAGGCCAAGGTACTCCAGGTCTTCGGCCCGGCGGGAACGCCCGGGCTCGAGAACGCCTACGCCATGGCCCGGCACGGCCTCAGGGTCGGCTGGGACAGCACCCGGGAGCGCGAGCTCGCCGAACACATCGGGGCCACTGACCCCCTCGCGGACAGCCACCGGCTGGACCTCACGGACCTCGCCTTCGTCTCCATCGACTCGGCGCGCACCCAGGACATCGACGACGCCCTCTACGCCGAAACCACCACCGACGGCTGGATTCTCTACGTCGCCATCGCCGATCCCACGGCCTATATCGGCGCGGACTCGCCGCTCCTGCCGCTGGTCACCGCCCGCGCCTGTTCCGCCTATTTCCACGGCGACGTGGTACCCATGCTGCCCGAGGTCCTCGCCCAGGAGAGCTGCGCGCTCACGGAGGACAGGACCCGTCCGGCCCTCGTCTGCAAAATGGCCATTGCCGACAGCGGTGAACTGCGCGACTTCGAATTCCACGAAGCCGCCGTGCGCTCGCGGGCCAAGCTGTCCTACTTTGCCGTCGACAAGTACCTCTCCGGGGAGCAGGACAGCCTCATGAGCTACGCCAGCCCGCTCGAGGCGCTCTACGCGGCCTACCGCGCCCTCGCCGGCGACCGCGCGGCCCACGGCCTCGCCATGGAGGAGCGCCGGGAGTATCGCTGGCAGCTGGATGACGAGGGACAGATCGAGGCAATCGAGCCCGGCGAGAAGCTGACCTCCCAGCGCCTGGTGGAGGCCTGCATGGTCGCCGCCAACCGCTGCGCCGCCCGCTTTCTCGCCGAGCACGGAGCCAGCGGCCCCTACATCAGCCACCCGGGCTTCCGCCGCGACCGCAGCGACGAGACCCGCCAGTTCCTCGAGCGCAACCTGCCGGCGCACAAGGATACGGACCCGCAGGACCTCGCCGGCTACCGGGCTATCTTCCGCGCCCTGGCGGAACCCGCGACTGACCTGCCCCTGCGGGCGATGGTCAACCGGCTGCTGACCCGGGCGACGCTGAGCACGAAGCCGGCCCCGCACATGGGCATGGTGCTGCCCGTGTACACGACCTGCACCTCGCCGCTGCGCCGCGCCGTCGACTTCCTCGCCCACCTCCAGCTCAAGGCCATTCTCCACGAGCGCCAGCCCGACCTCGTCGATGGTCCCATGCTCGAGCAGGTAAGCGCCGGCCTGCGCGCCGTGCGCGCCGCTACCGGCGAGGCCGAGCGCTGGCTCGCCGCCAACTTCCTGGAGCGCCGGGCAGCCGCCGACCCGGCGCCCTGGCCGGCGCGCATCGTGCACCTCAGCTCCAGCGGTTTCATGGCGCGGATCGACGCCTGGGGGCTCGAGGGCTTCGTCGACCTGCGCAAGGACCCGGAGAAGTTCAGCTTCGACAAGTGGCAGGCCACCCTGACCAGCAAGACCCGCCGCTTCCAGCTCGAGGCGCCGGTGGCGGTGACCCTCGCCGGCATCGACCGCGAGGGGGACCACCTGGCCTACTTCGAGCCCGCCCCCGGCGAAGGCGTCGTGTAGGCGCGCCGCGGGGACCGGTCGGGCCCCGGGCCGTCAGAAGTGCGCATTCCCCGGCGTGCGGGGGAAGGGAATGGCGTCGCGGACGTTGTCCATGCCGGTGACGTAGTTGAGCAGACGCTCGAAGCCGAGACCGAAGCCGGCGTGGGGCACGGTGCCGTAGCGGCGCAGGTCCCGGTACCACCAGAGTTCCTCGCGGAGCGCCGGCTCCATGCGCGCCTCGAGCACGTCGAGGCGTTCCTCGCGCTGGCTGCCGCCGATGATCTCGCCGATGCCGGGCGCGAGCACGTCCATCGCCGCGACCGTCTCGCCGTCGTCGTTGAGGCGCATGTAGAAGGCCTTGATGTCCTTCGGGTAGTTCGCGATCACCACCGGCCGGCCCACGTGCTTTTCACAGAGATAGCGCTCGTGCTCGCTGGCGAGGTCCACACCCCAGCTCACGGGAAACTCGAAGTTCTCGCCGCAGCCCTCGAGGATGCGGATCGCCTCGCCGTAGTCCATGCGCTCGAAGCGGTTGTCGATCACCGCCTGCAGCCGCGCCAGCACCGTGTCGTCGATGCGCTGCTGGAAGAAGGCCATGTCGTCCTCGCAGTCCTCCAGCACCCGTCGGAATACATGCCGCAGCAGCCCCTCGGCGAGCTCGGCGTTGTCGTCGAGGTCCGCGAAGGCGATCTCCGGCTCGACCATCCAGAATTCGGCGAGATGCCGGCTCGTGTTCGAGTTCTCGGCCCGGAAGGTCGGGCCGAAGGTGTAGACCTTGCTCATGGCCAGGCAGAAGGACTCGACCTCGAGCTGACCGCTCACGGTGAGAAAGGCCTCGCCGGCAAAGAAGTCCTCGGCGAAGTCCACAGCGCCGTCGGCCCGCCGCGGCAGGTTGGCGAAGTCCAGCGTGGAGACCCGGAACAGCTCGCCCGCGCCCTCGCAGTCCGAGCCGGTGATGATCGGCGTGTTCACCCAGTAGAAGCCGCGCTCGTGGAAGAAGCCGTGGATCGCATTGGCGAGCGCGTGGCGGACCCGGGTGATGGCGCCGAAGGTGTTCGTGCGCGGGCGCAGGTGGGCCTGGGTGCGCAGGTACTCGAAGCTGTGGCGCTTCTTGGCAATGGGGTAGTGCTCCGGATCCAGCACCGGGCCGACCACCTCTACCCGGTTCGCCTGGATCTCGACCGCCTGCCCCTTGCCCTGGGACTCCACCAGCTCACCGGTGACGATGACAGCGGCGCCGGTGCCCAGGGCCAGCACCTCGTCCTCGTAGTTGCCGAGGGTGTTCGGCACCACCGCCTGGATCGGGTCGAAGCAGGAGCCGTCGTGCACGGCGAGAAAGGAAATGCCGGCCTTGGAATCGCGCTTGCTGCGCAGCCAGCCGCGCACCGTCACCGGCGCTCCCGGGGCCACGGCGCCGCCCAGCAGCGCCCGCACGGGATGGATATCGGCCATGGAAACCTCCGCGAAAAAGAAAGGCGCGGAGCATACCTCAGGGCCGTGGACGGCCGCCAGCGACGGGCCTACAGCGGAGTGGCGGCGTCCAGGTAGGCCGCGGCCAGGGCTTCGACCAGGGCCTGGTCGGCGGCGCTGAAGCGGTCCGGCCGCGGGCTGTCCACGTCCACCACGCCGACAACCGCACCCGCCCGCCAGAGCGGGACGACCAGCTCGGCGCGGGAGGCGGCATCGCAGGCGATGTGCCCGGGAAAGGCATCGACATCGGCCACGCGCTGGGTCTCGCCGCTGGCCACGGCGGCACCGCAGACACCCCGACCGACGGGAATGCGCACACAGGCCGGCTTGCCCTGGAAGGGCCCGAGCAGCAGCTCGTCGCCGGCGCGCCGGTAGAGGCCCACCCAGTTGATGTCCGGCAGCTGCAGGGCGAGGAACGCGACGAAGTTGGCGGCGTTGGCCAGCGGGTCGGTCTCACCGGCGAGCAGACCGCGCAGCTGGGCGGCGGCTTCGTCGGCGGGGAGCGGGCTGTCGGACGGTTCGAACATGGGCGCCTCCGGTCGGGGGGCGCGCATTATGCAGAGCGACCCGCGGGCCGGCAAGGTGTCAGGTCGGGGCGCGTCAGGCCGGGCCGCGTCAGGCGGCGCTGTGCAGGCCGCACTCGCGCCCGGCGTGGACCTTGGTCGGGTCGAAGTAGCGCTCGCTGTCCGGGAGCCCGTGCTCGGCCAGGTAGGCGTCGAGCTGGGCCTGGGTCCGGTAAAACAGCGGTGCCACCTTGTAAAGACCGCGCGCGTCGCGGGTGACCACGTCGAGGCCGCGGCGGAAGTCGGTCTCTTCCCGGCGGATACCGGTGAGCCAGAGCGCCGGCCGGTGCTCGGCGAGGGCCCGCTCGAAGGGCTCGAGCTTCACCTGCCGGGTGAAGAGTTCGTGGCGCTCGCGCTCCTCGATGCTCGGGATGGGGCCGTAGAGGGCCTGGCGGCGCTCGGCGGTCATGGCCGGCGTGTACACGTGCAGGTTGAGATCCAGGCGCTCGCGCAGGGCCTCGGCGGTGCGGTAGGTCTCGGGCAGGTTGTAGCCCGTATCCACCCAGACCACGGGCAGGGACGGCGCCAGCCGGCTGACCAGGTGCAGCATCACGCCGGCCCCGGGGCCCATGCTGGAGCTGGCGATCGCCGGCAGGCCCTGGTTCAGCGCCCAGCGGACGATGGCCTCGGGCGCGGCGTGGCGCAGTTCGGCGTTGATCTTGTCGAGGTCCAGCTCCACCCGTGTTCCCCTTGAGCCAGCAGTGCAGGGCTCGACTCTAGGGAATAAGAAAAGCGCTGTGAAATAACCAGTTTCTCTATGGTTATTACGTCGGGCTCATTGCCGCGGCTTCACTCGACGAGCGCGGCCTCCAGCGCGGCGTGCAGGGCGCGGTACTGCTGGGTCAGCTTGTGGCTCGGGGCCAGGTCGATGAGCGGCCGGTGGCTGTAGTGCGACTCCTTCATCTTCACCGAGGAGCCGAGCCAGGTCTCGAGCACCGGGAAGCCCTCGGCCTCGAGCTCGGCCACCAGTTCCCCGGGCAGACGGGCCTGGGGGTTGAACTGGTTGATGACGATGCCCTCGACGGTGAGTTCCGGGTTGTGGTCCTCCTGCAGCTCGGTGATGTTCTCCAGCAGCGAATACAGGCTCTGGCGGGCAAAGCTGTCGCAGTCGAAGGGCACGAGGACGCTGTCGGCGGCGATGAGCGCCGCCTTGGAGAAGAAGTTGAAGCTCGGCGGTGTGTCGATGTAAACGCGGTCGTACTCGCCCTCGAGTTTCGCCAGGGCATCGCGCAGCTTGTAGATCTTGTAACGCGCCTCCAGGGCGCCCTCTAGCTCGGCGAGCGCCGGGCTCGAGGGCATCAGGTACAGGTTCTCCCAGGGCGTCTCCCAGACGAAAGAATCGGGATTCTGGCGCATGCGCCGCGGCCCCACGGTCTGCCGGAAAAGCCCCGCCACACCCTGGGCCTCGGCCGGGAAGGCCTCGGCGTCGATTTCGCCGACCAGGTAGAGGGTGCTGTTGCCCTGCACGTCGAGGTCCACCACCAGCGTCCGGTACCCGGTCGCGGCATCGATGGCCGCGAGGTTGCAGGTGATGCTGGTCTTGCCGACCCCGCCTTTCTGGTTGAACACGACCCGTTTCATCGCTGACTCCCTTGCCGCCGTCTCTCGTCCCCGTTCCACCCCTGCCCCGGGCGTGCCCGCGCCGGCGCGTCGCCGGCCGCGGACCCCGGTGTATAGTACCCGCCTCGATCCGCCACGCTAAGCGAGAACCATGCCCCAGGCACCCCGGGTCCAGCTCCTGCTCACCGGCAACGAACTCATGAGCGGTGATACGGTCGATTCCAACTCGGCGACCATCGCCCGCCGCCTCGCCGTGCTCGGCCTCGCCGTGGCGCGGAAGACGACCCTCGGCGACGACCCGAAGGCCCTGGTGGCCGAACTCACCGCCATGGCCGGCGGCGCCGAGGTGATCATCGTCAACGGCGGCCTCGGCCCGACGGTGGACGACCTCACGGCGGCCGTGGTCGCCGAGGCGGCCGGGCTGCCGCTCGCGGAACACCCGGAGGCGCTCGCCCACCTCGAGCGCTGGTGCGCCGGCCGCGGCCTGCCCCTGGACGGGGCCAACCGCAAGCAGGCCCTGCTGCCGGCGGGCTGCACCATCCTGCCCAACGCGCGCGGCAGCGCCGTGGGCTTCGCGGTTGACCTCAGGGTGAACACCGGCAGCTGCCGGGTCTACTGCACCCCCGGCGTACCGGGGGAGCTCGCCACGATGCTGGAGCCGGTCTGCGAAGACCTGACCGCGCGCTGGCCCGGCCTCCCGGCCGTGGACATCCTGCGCCTGCAGACCTTCGGCCTCGGCGAGTCAACGGCGCAGCAGCTCATCGCCGACGACGGCGCCGTAATCGAACGTCGGCGCCTGCTGCGCCCGCTTAACTCCGTAAACTGGACACTTGAGGCACTCGGTGAAAGCCACTGGGAGGAAATTGGCGTCACCGCATTCACCAGTACCTGGCGGGCCGAGGAAGAAGAGGCTGCCGCGTCACCGGTGACCGAGCGCGTCCATCTCGCCACCGGACTGCTGCTTCCGG
>CAJWWA010000099.1 GCA_913048495.1 uncultured Halieaceae bacterium | reverse complement strand
CCACTCGTCGAGGGCGCGCAGCGCGGCCTTGAAGACCCAGGGCATGCTGCCGGCGTTCATCGGGTTGTCGCACTGCAGGAAGCCCAGGATAGTGTCCTCCTCGACAACCACCGGGGCTAGGGCGTCGGCGCCGGTGTCGGAGCGCCCGCCGACGAAGGTGTAGTAGTCGCCGTGGGCCGAGCCCGCGACTTCCCAGAGTCGAAAGCCTGCGCTGTCGGGCTGACGGTCAGCCGCGGCGCCGAGGAGCACAACGTCGGTCTCGGTCTGGAAGTTCATCACCGGCACGTTGAGGTCATCGCGAATGCGCACCGTCTCCGGCGTGGGTACCTCCACCTCCGGAGCCTGCGCCAGCGGCGGGCTGCCGTCGCCACGGCTGTGAATCATGTAGCCGTCCCAGGCGTTGTAAAGCGGGTGCACGGCATTGACATAGGTGAGCAGGCGTCCCGCCGACTGGGATTCGCCCATCGCGATGAGCCGGGCGGGCGCCAGCCCCTCGAGCAGATCGACCTCGCCCGGTTCCCGCAGCGCCTGCGCGACCTGCGAGAAGATGTCGTAGGAGTAGGAGTCGCCGGGATGTTCGAGGCTGCCGTAGCGTTCCGCGTTGGCGGCCTTCAAGTGCAACGGCGCGATGCCGTTCTCCGACCCCTCGATGCCCACGCGCTGTGCGGTGACGCCGATCCAGGCATGGCCCCGACGCAGCAACTCGACGTGACCCGTGCCCCAGCTGGGCGCGATATCGAAACCGCTGGTGACGTTGAGCCACTCGACGAAGACGGTGCCGCTGAAGTCCGCCGGGTCGTCCGGGCGGTAGACGATCAGCCGGCTCTTGTAGGCGGCCGTGCCCGCGGGTTCCGCCTCCCAGCGCCCGTCGTGCTGGAACTCGTTCACGTTGCTGAAGCGGTGCGCTTCTCCCTCGAAAAAGAACTCGCGCTGCCGGTAGCCGACCTCGGCCAGGTCGAAGGTCGTGGTCAGCAGCACGGGCGATCCCGCGTCCGGCGGATCGCTCAGCGTCGGGCTGGCAATCGGCAGGAACTCCGGTTCCGGCGGGGGCGGCGGGGTGATGACGAGCGTGTCGCCGTTGCCTCCATCGCAGCCGGCGAGGGCGAGCAGGCCGAGGAAGAGTGCCGCGAGCATCGCGGGGCGGGGTGACGGCATCGGGGGGTCCTCTCTGACTGTCGTTATCGGCCTAATATGGCTGCGAACCCCTTGAAAATCCAGCGATGCAACCCCACGCAGAAGGTTTCAAGGGACGCACAGTGAGGAATCCATGACCGCGGACGTGAAGAAAGAAACCCTGGGCTTCCAGACCGAGGCGCGGCAGCTGCTGCACCTGATGATCCACTCCCTGTACAGTAACCGGGAAATCTTCCTGCGCGAGCTGATCTCCAACGCCTCGGACGCCATCGACAAGCTGCGCTTCGCGGCGCTCGAGGACGATGCCATCCTCGAGGGGGATGCCGACTACGCCATCCGCGTGGCCCTGGACAAGGACGCGCGCACCATCACGATCAGTGATAACGGCGTGGGCATGACGCGGCAGGAGGTGATCGACAACCTGGGCACCATCGCCCGGTCGGGTACCGCGGCCTTCCTCGAGAGCCTCACGGGCGACCAGAAGAAAGACTCGCAGCTCATCGGCCAGTTCGGCGTGGGCTTCTACTCCGCCTTCATCGTCGCCGAGCGGGTGGAAGTGCATACCCGCAAGGCCGGTGAACCCGCCGGGGCCGGTGTGCTCTGGGAGTCTCACGGCGAGGCCGAGTTCTCCATCGAGGACCGCCCGCGGGAGGCGCGCGGTACGGCCATCACCCTGTACCTGAAGGAGGATTGCGGCGAGTTCGCGGACGAGTGGCGCGTGCGCAGTGTCATCAAGAAGTACTCCGACCACATCTCGGTGCCCGTGATGATGGCGAAGACCGGGGACCCCGGTGACGAAGAGGCCGAGAGCGGCGCCGACGGCTCGGAGCCGGCCTGGGAGACGGTGAACGAGGCCACGGCGCTGTGGACCCGCTCGCGGAGCGACGTCAGCGACGACGAGTACAAGGCCTTCTACAAGCACGTGTCCCACGATTTCGAGGACCCGCTCACCTGGAGCCACAACCGGGTCGAAGGCAAGCTGGATTACACGAGCCTGCTCTACGTGCCGCGGCGTGCGCCCTTCGACCTCTGGAACCGGGAGGGAGCGCGGGGGCTCAAGCTTTACGTACAGCGCACCTTCATCATGGATGACGCAGAGCAGTTCCTGCCGCTCTACCTGCGCTTCGTCAAAGGCGTGATCGACAGCAATGACCTGCCCCTGAACGTGTCGCGGGAAATCCTGCAGCAGGACCCGGCGGTGGACAGCATGCGCGGCGCGCTCACCAAGCGCGTGCTGGACATGCTCGGCAAGCTGGCGAAGTCGTCGCCGGAGGATTACGCCGTGTTCTGGAAGGAGTTCGGCCAGGTGCTCAAGGAGGGCCCGGGCGAGGACTTCAGCAACAAGGAAAAAGTCGCCGGCCTGCTGCGCTTTGCCACCACGCACACCGACAGCGAGGCGCAGGACCAGGGCCTGGACGACTACCTGGACCGCATGCAGGACGGCCAGGAAAAGATCTACTACGTGGTCGCAGAGAACTTCAACACGGCGCGGCGCAGCCCGCACCTCGAGGTCTTCCGCAAGCGCGGCATCGAGGTATTGCTGCTCAGCGACCGCATCGACGAATGGCTCATGAGCCACCTCCAGGAGTACGCGGGTAAGCCGGTGCAGGACGTGGCCCGCGGCGAGCTGGAGCTCGGTGCGGACGAGAAGGCGGAAAGCGAGAAGCTGGCCGAGGAGAGCAAGGGTCTCCTCGAGCGCATCAAGGGCGCGCTCGAAGGCGATGTGGCCGACGTGCGTGCCAGCGCGCGGCTCACGGACTCCGCGGCCTGCCTCGTGGTCGGCGAGCACGAGCTCGGGCCGCAGATGCGCCGGATCATGGAGGCCGCCGGGCAGCCGGTGCCGGACAGCAAGCCGACCCTGGAGATCAACCCGACGCACCCGCTGATCGCGCTGCTCGACCGGGAGAGCGACGAGGATCGCTTCGCCGACCTCGCCCGGGTCGTGTTCGACCAGGCGACGCTCGCCGAAGGGGGGCAGCTCGACGATCCGGCGACCTACGTCGACCGCCTCAACAGGCTGCTTCTCGAGCTCGCAGGGCGTTAGCGGTGCTGCTGACCATCTGGCGCCACGGTGAGGCGGCCCCCGGGCGGCCGGACCGGGAGCGCCGGCTGACCGACCGCGGTCACGCCGACCTGCGCCGGGGCGCCGCCGCCTTCGCGCCCGCCCTGCAGGAGCGGGGGCTGGCGCTGCCCGACGGGCTTCACGCGAGCCGCTGGGTCAGGACCTGGCAGACCGCAGGCTATCTGGCGGAGGCGCTCGGCCTTCAGGCGCTGGAGGAAGAGGCGCTGATTCCCGGCGCAGAACCGGAAGACGTCGAGGCCTGTCTTGCCCGCCTCCCCGTCGCGGCGCACCGGGTACTGGTTTCGCACCAGCCGCTGGTCTCCGCGCTGGTCGATCTCTGGCTCGGCGAGCCGGGCCGCGTGCCGGCGCTGTCGCCGGGAGCCTACGCGGTGCTGGAAGCCGAGGTCTTTGCGCCGGGCTGCGCAAGCCTCTGCTTCTGGGCCGCGCCGCCGGACTACGGGCTTTGACCCCCCGCTAAAATCCGTCACCATACGCGTTCGCCCACGCTTGCCGACAGGAGCAGGATCTTGCCTGATTGCCCCGCCGACCGCCGGTACTTTCGCTCCGCCTGCCTCGCGGCCCTGCTGGGGCTGTGCCTGGCGCTTCCCGCGGTGGCGGACGAGGGGGCCGCGGAGGCGCTGCTGGCGCGCTATGACCGCTTCCCGCACGCGGAGGTCGTCGACCAGGGCAGCGAGCCGGTACTCGATCACGTGGTGGGGCTCGGCCCGATACAGAAGGTGCGTGGTGACTGGCGCCTCGAGGACAGCGAGCGCCTGACCGGGCAGCTGTCGCGCTATACCTGGCGTATCGTGGACGGCTTCAGCTCCCGTGCCCTGTTCGAGGACGCGACCGCGGAAGTCGAGGCCATGCCGGGCAGCGAGCTGCTCTACGCTTGCGAGGCCCGCTCCTGCGGCCGCAGCGTCCAGTGGGCCAACCGGGTGTTTCACCAGCGCGTGCTCTACGGCACCGAGAGCTCGCAGCGCTACCGGGTCTACGCCCTTCGCGACGGGGACCGCGAGCAGCGGCTCGTGATGTATGCAAGCGCAAGAACCTCGGACCGGCAGTACCTGCACATGGAACTGCTCACGGTGCGCGGGGAGGGCAGCGCGACGCCCTGAGCCCGGGTGAAGGCGCCCCGGGGGAGTGCGCTCCCGCTACTGGCGCAGCTTGAGCAGCCCGAGGAATTCGTCCCGGGTTTTCAGGTCTTCGCGGAAGGAACCGAGCATGGACGAGGTTTTCATGACCGAGTTCTGCTTTTCGACGCCGCGCATCATCATGCACATGTGCTTCGCCTCGATGATGACCCCGACGCCCGCCGCATCGGTGACGTTCATGATGGTCTCGGCGATCTCCGTGGTCAGCGATTCCTGGATCTGCAGCCGGCGCGCGAAGACATCCACGATACGCGCGATCTTGGACAGCCCGAGCACCTTGCCGGTCGGGATGTAGCCGACGTGGCACTTGCCGATGAAGGGGAGGATGTGGTGCTCGCAGAGCGAGTAGAGCTCGATGTCCTGCACTACGACCATTTCGCTCGACTCGGAGGGGAACAGGGCCTCGTTGACCACCTCCTCAACGGACTGGTGGTAACCGCGGGTCAGGAACTGGTACGCCTTGGCGGCCCGCTCCGGGGTGTCCCTGAGGCCGGGGCGGGCGAGGTCCTCACCCATCCCCTCGATGATCGCTGCCCAGTGTTCCTTCATCTGCCTGCTTCCCCTGACTGTCTGCGACCGACGTACGCGGCGCGATGTTACCATGCGCCCCATGAACGATCACGCGCCCTGGCAACTGCCCCCGGACACGCTGGCCGGCGCCGTCGCGCGCTGTGCGACACGCCTGGACGAGGCGGGTGTCGCCTTCGGCCACGGCACGGACAACCCCTGGGACGAGGCCGTGCAGCTCGTCCTCGGTGTGCTCGGCCTCGAGGACGGGCCGGACGTCGCCGGCCGGCCCCTGGCTGCCGCGGACTGGGACGCGATTGCCGCCGTCCTGGACCGGCGCATCGGGGAGCGCTGTCCGCTGCCCTATCTCCTCGGGGAGGCGCACTTCGCCGGCCTGCGCTTCCGCTGCGACCCGCGCGCGCTGGTGCCCCGCTCGCCGCTGGCCGAACTCATCGAGGGCGGCTACCGGCCCTGGTATGCCGGTCCGCCGCCGCGGCGCCTGCTCGACCTCTGCTGCGGCGGCGGCTGCCTCGGCATCGCGGCCGCCGTGCACGCGCCGGGGCTCACCGTGGTGCTCGCAGACCTCGACAGCGATGCCCTGGCGCTGGCGGCAGAGAACGTGGCCCGGCACGGGGTCGCTCGGCGGGTGAGCCTGCGGCGTTCGGACGGCTTCGACGGGCTGGCCGGTGAGCGCTTCGATATCATTCTCTGCAACCCGCCCTACGTCGACAGCGAAGACCTCGCCGGCATGCCCGCGGAATTCCGGCACGAGCCGGCCGCGGGCCTCGGCGCCGGGGACGACGGCCTCGACCTCGTGCAGCGCCTCCTGCCGACAGCGGCGCAGCACCTCGAGGACCACGGCCTGCTGCTGCTCGAGGTGGGCAACAGCTGGCCCGCCCTGGAGGCCCGCTATCCGCGCTTTCCCTTTACCTGGGTCGAGCTGGAGCGCGGCGGCCACGGGGTCGCGGCGATCACCGCGCGGGAGCTCCGCGACCACGCCGGGGCGCTCGCGTATAATGCCGGCGCGGTGACAGGGCAGGACTGAACCATGGCGGGCAACACTTTCGGCAAGCTGTTCACGGTGACGACCTTCGGCGAGAGCCACGGGCCGGCGCTGGGCTGTATCGTGGACGGCTGCCCGCCCGGCCTCGCGCTCAGCAGCGCCGACATGCAGCCGGACCTCGACCGTCGCAAGCCGGGCACGTCGCGCTTTACCACGCAGCGCCGCGAGGCCGACGAGGTGCGGATCCTCTCCGGCGTCTTCGAGGGCGTCACCACCGGGACCCCCATCGGGCTCCTGATCGAGAATACGGACCAGCGCTCCAAGGACTACAGCAAGATCAAGGACGTGTTCCGGCCGGCCCACGCCGACTACACCTACCAGCAGAAATACGGGCGCCGCGACTACCGCGGTGGCGGGCGCTCCTCCGCGCGGGAGACAGCCATGCGCGTCGCCGCCGGGGCCATCGCGAAGAAGTACCTCGCGGAGCACGCGGGGATCACCGTGCGCGGCTACCTGAAGCAGCTCGGGCCCATCGCTGCCGAACAACTGGACTGGAGCGTGGTCGAGACCAACCCCTTCTTCTGCCCGGACCCCGACAAGGTGCCGGCGATGGAAGCCTACATGGCCGACCTGAACAAGCGCGGCGATTCCGTCGGTGCGCGCATCAACGTGGTCGCCACCGGGGTTCCCCCGGGGCTGGGGGAACCGGTCTTCGACCGCCTGGACGCCGACATCGCCAGTGCCATGATGGGGATCAACGCGGTCAAGGGCGTGGAGCTGGGCGCCGGCTTTGCCTGCGTGGCGCAGCAGGGAAGCGAGCACCGGGACGCGCTGACGCCTGATGGTTTCGTGGGCAACAACGCGGGCGGCGTGCTCGGCGGCATCTCCAGCGGGCAGGACATCACCGTCAGCCTGGCCCTGAAACCGACCTCGTCGATCCGCCAGCCCGGCGCCAGCGTGAATACGGCGGGGGAGGCGGTCGAGGTGGTGACCACGGGCCGGCACGACCCCTGCGTCGGCATCCGCGCCACGCCCATTGCCGAGGCGATGCTGGCGCTGGTGCTCATGGACCACCTGCTGCGGCAGCGGGCCCAGAACGCCGGTATCGTCAGTCCGACCCCGGTCATTCCGGCGACGGCCGGTTCCTGAGTCATGCGCCGCTGGCGCCGCAATACCCGGACTATCTTGCTCGCCGTCTGCGCCATGGCCGCGCTGCCCTGGGCGGCGGTTACCCAGTTCGACATGCCGAAGGCGCAGTTCCTCGAGCTGCTGCTGGGCGCGCTCGGCGCCCTGTTCCTGGTCATCCTCGCCGCCGCCGCGGCGGCGACACTGCTGCTCGCGCTGCGCCGTCTCTGGCGCCGCCGCCGCGAATCTCCCTGACGGGCGCCCTGCGCCCTGCCGCTTACCCGGCGTCAGTCCTGCTGCAGCAGGTCGATCTCCAGGCTCATGGCCTCGGCAATACGGTCCAGTTCCTGCTCCAGCGTCGGGCGGTCGAGGCCGGCCGGGGCCTGCGCTTCCAGCGTGGCGTGGAACAGCGGCTCCGCGCTCATCGGCGCGCTGCGCACCGCGCTTTCGAGGCGGCGCAGGTTCAGGCCGGCGCCGTGCAGGGCGCGGGTGACTTCGTGGATGATGCCGGGCCGGTCCGGGCCGACCAGTGCGAGGGTGATGACCGCGCCTTCCTGCGCGGCGGTCTCACCGGCCTCGGTTACGCTGCAGTCGATGGCCTCGCCCCCCAGGCCGTCGAGCGCCTCGCGCAGCGCGCCTTCCGCCGCGGCGGGCAGGTTGACCAGGGCGAGGCCGGCGAACTTGCCGCCGAGCTGGGACAGGCGCGCGTCCTCCCAGTTGCCGCCGTGCTCGGCAACGAGGGCGGCGAGGCGCTCCACGATGCCCGGCCGGTCGTCGGCGATGAAACTGACCACGATGGCTTTCTGCACGACGTGTCTCCACATTAGCGGGGGAACTTCGTATAGTACCGCGACATCCTCCTGACGCTAAGGACGAACCATGAAAATCCTGTTTCCCCTGCTGGTCGCCCTGTTTCTCGTGCCTGCCAGGGCGGCGCTGGCCGCCCCGGACTTCGCCGCAGCCCTCGCGGGCGAGCACCGCAGCGAAGAGAACCGCGCCCGGGATGACTGGCGCCATCCCGCCGAGACCCTCGCCTTCTTCGGCCTCGAGCCCGGCATGACCGTGGTCGAGCTGTCACCCGGCGGTGGCTGGTATACCGAGGTGCTGGCGCCGCTCCTGAAGGACGAAGGCAAGCTCTACGCCGCGCATTTCGGTGTCAACAGCGGCGCCTATGCCCGGCGTTCCCTCGGCGGTTTCCTGCGCAAGCTCGGCGCCGACAACGACGTCTACGGCGGCGTGGTCGTCTCCACGCTGGCGCCGCCGGCGACGATCGATATCGCTCCGGCCGGCTCCGCCGACCTGGTCCTCGCCTTCCGCAACGTGCACAGCTGGCTGCGCGGCGATACGCTCGAGCCGGTGTTCGCGGCGGTTTTCGAGGCGCTCAAGCCCGGCGGCGTGTTCGGTGTCGTGCAGCACCGCGCGCCGGAGGGCCGCGCCATCGAGGACATGAAGAACACGGGCTATGTCACCGAGGCCTACGTCATCGCCGCCGCGGAAGCCGCCGGCTTCGAACTCGCCGACAGCGCGGAGATCAACGCCAACCCGAAGGACACGGCGGACCACCCGGAAGGGGTCTGGACCCTGCCGCCGACCCTCGCACTGGGCGACAAGGATCGCGAGCGCTACCTCGCCATCGGTGAAAGCGACCGCATGACGCTGAAGTTCGTCAAGCCTGCCTCCTGAGGCGCTGTGGCGAGTTTCCTGCGCATTCCGCCGGAGCGGGTACCCCCGGAAACGCTGGCGGCGCTGCTCGAGGAGTACGCCAGCCGGGACGGTACCGACTACGGCGAGCGGGAAGTGCCCCTGGCCGAGAAGCGGGAGGCGCTCTCCCGCCAGCTCGCGGCCGGCGATCTCCAGCTGCTGTTCGATGTCGACAGCGAAAGCTGGGACCTCGTGCCCCGCGACCGCGCCCGGGACCTGCTCGGTGACGCGCCGTGACCGGCACGGCGACCCACGAGCTCGACGCCCGGGGGCTCTACTGCCCCGAGCCGGTCATGCTGCTGCACAACGCGATCCGCGACGCGGCGCCCGGTGACCTCGTCGCCGTGCGCGCCACGGACCCGACGACGCGCCGCGACATTCCCCAGTTCTGCCACTTCCTCGGCCACGAGCTGGTAGAGGAAAGCGAGGAGGGCGACGAGCTCCGCTTCCTCGTCCGCAAGGCACCGTGACCGTCGATGCCACCGCCCTGGAGCAGGTCTTCGCCGACTGCTTCGGGGACCGGGAGCGCACGCGGCTGGTCGGCGGGGCCGAGGAGCCGCTGTACCGGCCGGCCGCTCTCCCGGATGACTGGCACACGATCCACTATCGCGCCGACTACCCGGCCAGCGCCCTGCACGAGGTTGCGCACTGGTGCATCGCCGGCCCGGCCCGGCGCCGCCTCCCCGACTACGGCTACTGGTACGCGCCGGACGGCCGCGACGCGGCGGCGCAGCGTGACTTCGAGGCCGTCGAGGCCAAGCCCCAGGGCCTCGAGTGGCTGTTCGCACAGGGCTGCGGCCTGCCGTTCCGCCTGAGCCTGGACAACCTCGACGGGAACCTGGCCCCGGCTGACCGCGAGCGCTTCGCCACCGCGGTGGCGGTACAGGCCCGCGCCTGCGGGCTGCCTCCTCACAGCGATATGAACCCGGTTTTACTCAAGCCCAATAGCGATACCGGCGCGCAGGTCATCATTCATGGCAAGGCCCTGAGCAACATGGAGGCGGCGGATTACCACGCCTACAAACGCACAGCGCGGCAGGCGGGAATCGACTCCCACACGCGCCTCCAACAGCAGTACACACACATTGTGGTTGAGGGCGCGGGCAGCCCGGCGGAGATCAATCTTCGCGACAACGATATTGCCAATATGGGCTTTGCCGAAGCCGTCGACTGCCCGGTTATCCTGATTGCCGACATCGATCGCGGCGGCGTGTTTGCCCACCTCGTCGGCACCCTCGCTCTGTTGTCGGAAACGGAAAAAACGCGGGTAAAGGGTTTCGTCATTAACCGCTTTCGAGGCGATATTGCCCTACTGCAATCGGGTCTGGACTGGCTTGAAGATTACACCGGCAAGCCGGTGATTGGCGTTTTACCCTACCTGCACGATCTTCATCTGGAAGCCGAAGACGCCATCAATGCCGACCAGCAACTGAGCAAAGTCGCTCTGCGAATTGCGGTACCCGTGCTGCCTCGCACCAGCAATCACACCGATTTTGATGCGCTGCGGCTGCAACCGGATGTAGACCTGCAATTTGTGCGCAAGGGTCAGCCACTTCCCCCCTGCGACCTGATCATTCTTCCCGGCAGCAAGAGCGTGCGCGCTGACCTCCAGGCTCTGCACGACAATGGCTGGGCAGAACAACTCACCAGACATCTGCGCTACGGCGGTAAAGTACTGGGCATCTGCGGCGGCTTTCAAATGCTGGGTAAGCTCATCCACGACCCCTTGGGCATAGAGGGACCGTCCGGCAGCAGCGAGGGACTGGCTTGGCTGGGTATGGAAACCACCCTCGCCGCCGAGAAAACCCTGCGTCAAGTCAGTGGTCATTGCCGACTAAACGGGCGCCGGGCCTCGCTGCGCGGCTACGAAATTCATGCGGGGATCAGTCAGGGCCGCGCACTGGAAACCCCGTTTGCAGAAGTAAATGAGCACTGCGACGGCGCAATTTCAGCAGATGGACAC
>CAJWWA010000098.1 GCA_913048495.1 uncultured Halieaceae bacterium | reverse complement strand
CCCGCCGCGGAGAGCGGCTGGGATGCCGCCGGCCTGCGCGAGCGCTGCATCGGCACCGCGGTACACCGTGTACTCGAGGGCCTCGCCGATAGCGACCCGCTGCCGGCGTCCTGCGGCGAGGCGGAGCGGCACCTGGCGACGCTGTCGCTGGCGCAGGCGGGCCTGCCCGCGATGGACGAGGCAGAGGCCCTCGCCGAGGTGCTCGAACACGTCGATCGCACGCTCGCCGACGAAGCCGGCCGCTGGGTCCTCGCCGCACACCCGGAGGGCACAACCGAGTGGACGCTGACGGCCCTCGACGAGGCCGGCGAACTCCGGCAGCTGGTGCTGGACCGCCGCTTCCGCGATGCGGAGACCGGGGAGCACTGGATCGTCGACTACAAGACCAGCCGCCCGCTGCCCGGCGAGCCCCGGGAGGCCTTCGAAGCGCGCGAGGCAGAGGCCCACCGCGCCCAGCTCGCGGCTTACCGGGAGGCGCTCGCCGCCATCGTCGGCGGCCCGGTGCGCTCGGCGCTTTACTTCACCGCTCTCGGGCAACTGCTGCGCTTCCCCTGACACCTGTCGCCGCTATACTGGTCCCGCCCCCGGTCCCAGGAGCTTCTCCCCATGCTTACCCGCCTTCGAGTGATGACGGCCCTGTCGTGCCTGCCGCTGGCCCTGGCGCTGGCCGCCTGCGGCGAGCGGGGCGACGGCGCACCGGCGGAAACCGCCGCCCGGCCCGTGCGCACGATCATCGTCGGGGGCAGCGCGGGCAGTGAGCTGCGCCGCTTTCCGGGGCGGGTGGAGGCGACGCAGCGGGCGGAGCTGTCCTTCCGCGTTGCCGGGCAGCTGCGCGAAGTCCGGGTGCGTGAGGGCGACCGGGTCGAGGCCGGCAGTGTCATCGCCCGCCTCGATCCCACGGACTACGAGACCGCGCTCGCCGACCGGCAGGCCACCTTCGACAACGCCGAGCGCAACTACCGGCGCGCGAGCGAGCTGGTCGAGAGCGGCAGCATCTCGCGCCTCGACTACGACCGCATGGAAGCGCAGTTCCGCAGCGCCGAGGCCGCCCTCGAGCAGGCGCGGAACAACCTCGCCTATACGGAGCTGCGCGCCCCGTTCACCGGCCGCATCGCCCAGCGCCTGGTGGAGAATTTCGAAGAGGTGCAGGCCCGGCAGCCCGTGTTCTACCTGCAGGGCGACCAGCAGCTCGACGTGATCATCGACCTGCCGGAGACGATCATCCGCGAGGTCCGCCGCGGCGACGCGGTGGACATTGACGAGGATGTCGCCTCCTCGGATGCCGCCCGGGTACAGGCCTGGGCGACCTTCAGTGACTACCCGGAGCTCAAGCTGCCGCTCACGCTGCGCGAGGTGGCCACCCGCGCCGATGCCGCCACGCAGACCTACCGGGTCACCTTCAGCATGCCCCCGCCGAAGGCCTTCACCGTGCTGCCGGGCATGACCGCGGACGTGGCGGTCGATTTCTCGCCGCTGCTCTCCGGCGACCAGGTGTTCTGGCTGCCCGCGCAGGCGGTGCAGGCCGATGCGTCCCTCGCGCCGCAGGTCTGGGTCTACGACAGCGCGTCCGGCACCGTGAGCGCCCGGCCGGTGGAGACCGGGCGCCTGGCGGACGATCGCATCCAGGTAACCTCGGGGCTCGCCGGCGGCGAGGAGATCGTCGCCGTGGGGGCCCCCTACCTGTCCGAGGGCATGCGGGTACGACCGCTGCCCCAGCTCGAACAGGCCGAGCCCCGGCCCGGCGACCGTTGAGGGCGGCCCCGTGAGCAATATCGGCACGTGGTCCGTCGACAACCGCGTCAGCGCCTGGCTGCTCGTGCTCGTGCTGCTGGGCGGCGGCTACTGGGGCTTCGTCAACATGGGCAAGCTGGAGGACCCGGCCTTCACGATCAAGATGGCCAAGATCCTCACCCCCTATCCCGGCGCCACGGCGCGCGAGGTGCAGGAGGAGCTGACCTACCACCTGGAGGACGCGCTGCAGCGCCTGCCGCAGCTGAAGCGCATCAAGATGTCCGTGTCCCGGCCGGGCCTGTCGGATATCACCATCGAGTTCAAGGACCGCTACAGCGCGGCGGAGATGCCCGACATCTTCGACGAGCTGCGGCGCAAGGTGACCGACGTGCGCCGGGACCTGCCGCCCGGCGCGGGCGAGCCCATGGTCATCGACGACTTCGGCGATGTCTACGGCGTGTACCTGATGCTGACGGGGCAGGGCTACAGCTGGCGCGACCTCTACGACACCGCCGATGCCCTCAAGCGCGAGCTGGTCCTGGTGCCCGGGGTGCGCAAGGTGTCCATCGACGGCGTACAGGAAGAGGTCGTCTACGTGGACATCAGCCGGGCCCGGCTCGGCGAGCTGGGCATCTCCCCGAAGCAGCTCGCCGCGGTGCTCGGCTCGCAGAACAGCGTGGTCGACGCGGGCAACATGCCCCTCGGCGACGAGTACCTGCGCCTGAGCCCCACCGGCGCCTACGGGTCGGTGCAGGCCATCGGCGATACGCTGATCGGTTCCGACGAGGGACGGCTGGTGCGCCTGCGCGACGTCGCAGAGATCACCCGCGCGTACCGCGAGGTGCCGCGCAAGCTCTACTACGTCAACGGCGAACCCGGGCTCAGCCTGGGTATCTCCATGGCCGCGGGCGAGAACGTGGTCGAGGTCGGCCGGGCGCTGCGCGGCCGTTTCGAGGAGCTGCGCTCGAGCATCCCCGTGGGCATGCACCTGGAGGCGGTCTACAGCCAGCCGACGGAGGTCGAGAACTCGGTGGCCGGGTTCATCATCAGCGTCGCCCAGGCTATCGCGATCGTGATCGTCGTGCTGCTGCTGTTCATGGGCCTGCGCGTCGGCGTCATCATCGGCGCGGTGCTGCTCATCACCGTGGCGGGCACGCTGCTCTTCATGCACCTCTACGGCATCGAGCTGCAGCGGATCTCCCTCGGCGCGCTGGTCATCGCCCTGGGCATGCTGGTGGACAACGCGATCGTGGTCGCCGAGGGCATGCAGGTGCGCATGCAGGCCGGCGCCAGTGCGCGCAGCGCCGCCGGTGAGGCCGTCGGCAAGACGATGGTGCCGCTGCTCGGCGGCACGGCAATCGGTATCCTCGCGTTCTCGCCGATCGCCCTGTCGACGGACAACACGGGGGAATTCGCCGGCTCGCTGTTCTGGGTGATCCTCATCTCCCTCGCCCTGTCCTGGCTGACGGCGGTCAGCTCGACACCGCTGCTCTTCGCCATGCTCATGAAAGACGCCCCGCAGGCGGCCGAAGGTGCCTACGACGGCCGTCTCTTCCGCGGCTACCGCCAGCTGCTGGCCGGGGCGCTGCTCTTCCGCTGGCTCACGGTGGGCGTCGTGCTGCTGCTGTTCGCGGCGGCGGTAGTCGGCTTCGGGCAGGTCAAGGCGGGTTTCTTCCCGGCCTCGAGCACGCCGCTGATCTTCGTCGATCTCTGGGAGCCCGAGGGTACGGATATCCGCAGGACCCGCGACGACGCGCGGGCCGTCAGCGCGTGGCTGGCGGAGCAGCCGGAGGTGACCCAGGCCGCCGCGGTGATCGGCGGGCCGCACCAGCGTTTCACCCTGGTCTACGACGCCAAGGAACCGTCGCCGGTCTATGCACAGGTGATCGTGCGCACGGAGACACTGGAACAGATCGCGCCGCTGCGGGCACGCCTCGAGGCCATGCTCGCCGTCGAGATGCCCTGGCTCGACCCGCTGGTCAAGCCCCTGCGCATGGGCCCCGGGCGCGACGCGAAGATCGAGGCGCGCTTCTCGGGTCCGGACCCGGTGGAGCTGCGGCGCCTGGCCGAGGAAGCCAAGCAGATCATGCGTGCCGACCCGGGCGCCCGGGACGTGCGCGACGACTGGCGGTCACCGGTGAAGGTGCTGCGCCCCGGTTTCAACGAGCAGGCGGCGCGGCGGCTCGGCATCAGCCGCGAGGACCTCGGCAAGGCGCTCAAGTACGGTCACGACGGCGCGGCCGCCGGCACCTTCCGCGACGGCAACCGGGTGTTGCCGATCTACCTCCGCGCGGCCGCCAGGGACCGCGACGATATCGCCAGCCTGCGCGACCTGCAGGTGTGGAGCCCGGCCCTCGGCCGTTCCGTGCCGATCACGCAGGTGGTCAGCAGCTTCGAGACCCGCTGGGAGAACGCGGTGCTGCGCAGCCGCGACCGCCAGCAGACCATCATCGCCTCCTGCAACCCGGTGGGTGAGCTGACTGACCCGCTGTTCGCGCGGTTGCGCCCGCGGATCGAGGCGATCGAGCTGCCGCCCGGTTACAGCCTGAACTGGGGCGGGGAGTTCGAGGATGCGAGCAACGCCCAGGGCGGCCTGTTCAGCGTGTTTCCCGCCGGCGTGCTGCTCATGGTGCTGACCACGGTGCTGCTGTTCGGCAAGCTGCGCCAGCCGCTGATCATCTGGCTCACCGTGCCGTTGGCCATCGTCGGCATCACCGCGGGGCTGCTGATCGCCGACGGCGCCTTCGACTTCATGTCGCTGCTCGGCGGCCTGTCGCTCATTGGCCTGCTGATCAAGAACGCCATCGTGCTCATCGAGGAGATGGACCAGCAGCTGGCCGAGGGCAAGGGGCTGGAGGAGGGGATCCTCGACGCGGGCGTAAGCCGCCTCCGCCCGGTGATCCTCGCCGCGGCGACGACCATTCTCGGTCTCATCCCGCTGCTCGGCGACGTGTTCTTCGTGAACATGGCCGTGACCATCATGGCGGGGCTGGGCTTCGCGTCGCTGCTGACGCTGTTCGTCGTACCGACGCTGTACGCGCTGTTCTTCAGCGCCGGGAAAGCGCCGGCAGAGGCGACCGGGGCAACGCCCGGGCCAGTGGCCTAGCGGCCGTTGGGAAACAGGCGCAGCTGCTGGCCCGGCTGCAGGTACTGGCTCGGGTCCAGGGCGTTCCAGCTGACCAGGTCGTCGACGGTGACGTTGAAGCGGCTGGCGATGCGGTAGAGCGAGTCCCCGGCGCGGACGCGATAGCCCCGGGGCTTGCGCGGGCCGGCCGCGTCCGCCAGGGCCAGGCTGTCGGGCCAGGCCGAACCGCGCGGGATCAGCAGCGTGTCACCGGCCCGGATCAGGTGGCCGTCGATGTCGTTGACCTCGCGCAGTAGGGCCACCTGCGTGTCGAAGCGGCGGGCAATGCGCACCAGGCTGTCGCCCGGTTCGATGCGGTAGTGGGCCCAGGACACCCGGTCCTCCGGCGCCAGCCCCGCCACCCCGGTGCGGAAGCGCTCGGCCCGGTCCACGGGCAGCAGCAGTTCATCCTGTCCCGGCGCGCTGGCCCAGCGCAGGTGGCCGGGGTTCAGGGCCCGCAGCGTGCGAAGGTCGACGCCGGCAAGCTGTGCCGCGCGCTGCAGCTCGATCTGGCCACCGGTGGGCACGGCCACGAAGGCCGGCGCGTTGGCAACCGGGGGCAGCTCCGCGCCGAGCGTATCGGCGTAGTGCACGATGGCCGCCAGCGCGATCAGCCGCGGCACGTAGTGGCGCGTCTCCCGGGGCAGCTGAAGCGACCAGTAGTCGGTCGGCCGGCCGGCGCGCTCGTTGCGCGCCACGGCCTTTGCGACCCGCCCCTTGCCCGCGTTGTAGGCGGCCAGGGCAAGGAGCCAGTCGCCGTCGAAATCGTCGTGCAGCGCCTGCAGGTAGTCGAGGGCGACGTCCGTCGCCAGGCGCACATCCAGCCGGCCGTCGTACCACCAGTCCCGGGGCATGCCCAGGTAATCGGCCGTCGCCGGCATGATCTGCCACAGCCCCGCGGCCCGCTGCGGCGACACCGCGTAGGGATTGAGGGTGCTCTCCACCAGCGGCAGCAGGGCCAGCTCCGCCGGCATGCCCCGCGCCTCGACGGCCTCGACGATGTGAAAGAGGTAGTTGCCGGCGCGCTCACCGACCACCGACAGGTAGCGCGGCTGGGACAGGAAGTGGTCCCGGGCGCGGGCGACCTGGGCATTGTGGATGTCGTGCCAGCTGAGCTCGCGCCGCAGCCGTTCCCAGAGGTCCTCGGGGGGCGGCAGGGGCGCCTTGACCGGCTTCCGTGCCGGGGCCGACACCAGCAGGTCTTCCCCGGAGGGGGTGTTCTCCTGCGCGACGTCCGCGCCGACCGTCCCCAGGGCCTGGCAGGCGCCGAGCAGAAGCACCGCCAGGGCGGCGAGGCAAAGCCGGGTCATCCGCTGCGCCATCATGCAGAAGCCATGGTTCAGAAACTGTCCTTCCAGGCGCGCAGCTGGGCGAAGCGGCCGACGCTGTCCGCCGCGGGCGCCTGGCCGGCGGCGCTGAGACCGGCCAGGATGCCGTCGGCGTCGGGGCGCAGGAAGGGGTTGGTCTCGCGCTCCAGCGCGATGGACGACGGGACCGTGGGTTCGTCGCGCCCGCGCCGTTCCCGCACCTCGGCGACGCGGGCGGCCAGGGCCGCGTTGCCGGGCTCCGCGGCGCTGGCGAAGGCGAGGTTGGCCTGGGTGTACTCGTGGGCGCAGTAGACCGCCGTGTCCGCGGGCAGGTCCGCAAGGCGCTGCAGCGACGCGTGCATCATCGCCGCGGTCCCCTCGAACAGCCGGCCGCAGCCGCCGGCGAAGAGGGGGTCGCCGCAGAACAGCACGGGGCCCGGCGCCGCCGCGAAGTAGGCGATGTGGTCCAGGGTGTGGCCGGGGACCGTGAGCACGTCGAAGGCGACGCCCAGCACCGTGACCGCATCGCCGTCGCGCAGGCGGCGGTCGATGAAGGGCAGGTCGGGGTTGTCGGGGCCGTACACCGTGCAGCCGGTTTCCGCCTTCAGCGCCTCGACGCCGCCGACGTGGTCGAAATGGTGATGGGTGACCAGGATGGCCTCGAGGGCCAGGCCCCGGGCCTCGAGGGCGGCGCGCACCGGCTGCGGGTCGCCGGGGTCGACCACGAAGGCCCGGCCGGCCCCGTCGTCGAAGAGCCAGATGTAGTTGTCGCTGAAGGCGCGCAGTGGCTCGATCGTTGCCATGGGGTCCCTCGCGAAGAAAAGCGGTTGCCAAAGGCGTCCCGCGCTGGCTACCCTCGTAGACTGGCCAGCACGTGGTGCCCGGATGAACCGCGAGTTTAGCGAGATTTCCCAGCAACTGGAAACCTGGTACGCGCGCGACGGCGGCGAGTTCCTGTACGGCGCGCTGCGCGAGCGGCTGCGGCCGCTGCTGGACGTGGCCTTCGGCTACCACACGCTGCAGCTCGGCCCGCTGCCGCTGCGCAACCTCCTCGGCCAGAGCCCGATCAACCACCGTATCCTCGCCGGCGAGGAGGCGGCCGGCGGTGTCAGCCTGGTCTGCCACTGCGATGAGCTGCCGCTGGAGAGCGACAGCGTCGACATGGTGGTCGCCCTGCACACGCTGGACTTCTGCGCGACGCCACACCAGTGCCTGCGCGAAATGCAGCGGGTGCTCACGCCGCACGGGCACCTGCTGATCATCGGCTTCAACCCGGCGAGCCTGCTGGGCCTGTCCCAGCGTGTTCGCGGCTTCGCGCGCCGCGGCCCCTGGCGGGCCCTGCGCCCGGTGAGCCAGGGGCGCCTCACGGACTGGCTGCACCTGGTCGGCTGCGAACTCGAACACTTTCACCACGTCTGCCCGCTGCCGCTCTGGGGCGGGGACCGGCTGCGCCGTACCGTGGGCCGGGTCGACAGCTGGGCGATGCGGCGGAACCTGCCGGGCGGTTCCCTGTACATCGCGCACGCCATCAAGGAAGTGCCCAACATCCGCCGGGCCCCGGAGCGGCTGGCCGTCCCGCGTCGCCTCATGGGCCTGGTTCCGAAGCCGGCCGCGTCTTCCGGCGGCATGCCGCGGCACCCGCGGCGCCAGGGCAGCGATATCGCCGCGTGAAGCGCGTTGCACTGTTTACCGACGGGGCCTGCCGCGGCAACCCGGGGCCCGGCGGCTGGGGCGTGCTCCTGCGCTACGGTGACCACGAGCGCGAGCTCTACGGCGGTGAGCCGGCCACGACCAACAACCGCATGGAACTTCGCGCCGCCATCGAGGGCCTGAAGGCCCTGCGGGAGCCCTGCGAGGTCACCCTCACGACCGATTCCACCTATGTCATGAAGGGGCTCACGGAGTGGCTGCCGGGCTGGAAGGCGCGCGGCTGGCGCACGGCTGCCAGAAAGCCGGTGAAGAATGCCGAGCTCTGGCAGGCGCTTGACGCCGAGGCGCAGCGGCACCACGTGCACTGGGAATGGGTGAAGGGGCACAGCGGCCACGCCGGTAACGAGCGCGCCGACGCCCTTGCCAACCGGGGCATCGACGAACTGACGATGGAAGCGCCATGAGACAGGTCGTACTGGACACGGAAACCACGGGCCTCGAGGTGAGCCAGGGTCACCGGGTGATCGAGATCGGCTGCGTCGAGGTGGTGAACCGGCGGCTGACCGGCCGCCATTTTCACCAGTACATCAACCCGGAGCGGGAGATCGACCCCGGCGCCATCGAGGTGCACGGCATCACCAACGAGTTCCTCGCCGACAAGCCGGCCTTCGCCCGCGTCGCCGCGGCGTTCCTCGACTTCATCGAGGGCGCGGAGCTGGTCATCCACAACGCGCCCTTCGATATCGGCTTCCTCGACAGCGAACTGCGCCGCGTCGATGGCAGCGAGCCGGGCCTCGCCGCGCGCTGCCGCGTGGTCGACACGCTGCTGATGGCCCGCGACCGGCACCCGGGCCAGCGCAACAACCTCGACAGCCTGTGCCAGCGCTACGACGTCGACAACTCCTCCCGGGAACTGCACGGCGCCCTGCTCGACGCGGAGATCCTCGCCGACGTCTACCTGGCGATGACCGGTGGCCAGACGACCTTCGAGCTGGAGGCCTCGAGCCGCGCGGCGGACGGGCAGAGCGGGGGGGCGGAGCCGCGGCGGCTGCCCGCGGATCGACCCCGGCTGCCGGTGCTCGCGCCCAGCGCGGCGGAACTGGCCGCCCACGAGGCGGCCCTGGACGCGATTGCGGCCGCCTGCGGCGGCGAGGTGGCCTGGCGCCGGGGATAAGCCGGCGCCGGCGGGTACTGCCGGCGCTTCAGGTCATCACACCGGGGCCGCGAGCCGCGGGCGATGAAGCTCAGGCGATGAAGAAGTGCACGCAGGCCAGGCCCACGCCGCCCAGCACCAGCGTGTACGGGAAGGCCATGATCACCATGCGGCCGTAGGACAGGCGGATCAGCGGCGCCAGCGCCGAGGTCAGCAGGAACAGGAAGGCCGCCTGGCCGTTCGGGGTCGCCACGCTGGGCAGGTTGGTGCCGGTGTTGATGGCGACGGCCAGGTGGTCGAACTCCTCGCGGGTGATCGTGCCCGCATCCAGCGCCGCCTTGACCTCGCTGATGTACACCGTGGCCACGAACACGTTGTCGCTGATCATCGACAGGATGCCGTTGGCGAGGAAGAACATGGCCGGCCGGATATCCGACTCCATGGCCAGCACCGCGTCGATGACCGGCGTGAACAGGTGTTGCTCGTGGATCACGGCGACGATCGCGAAGAACACGACCAGCAGCGCAGTGAAGGGCAGGGCCTCTTCGAAGGCGTGACCGATCTGGTGTTCTTCCACCACGCCATTGAAGGCCGTCAGCAGCACCATGACCATAAGGCCGATGAGGCCGACCGCGGCCCAGTGCATAGCCAGGCCGACGACGAGCAGCACGGCAACCAGCGCCTGCACGACCAGGCGCGCGTTCATGCGCGCGTTGCGATGCTGCTCCTGCTCCTGCTGGAAGTCCTGCAGGACGATGCGGACGTTGTCGGGCAGCGTGGCGCCGTAACCGAACTTGCCGGTCACCTCGAGCAGCAGGCAGGTGAGCAGGCCGAAGGCCAGCACCGGCATGGTCACCGGCGACATGACCTGCACGAAGTGCACGAACTCCCACTCGGCCACGGAGGCGATCAGCAGGTTCTGCGGCTCGCCGACCAGGGTGCATACGCCGCCGAGCGCGGTGCCGACGGCGCCGTGCATGAGCAGGCTGCGCAGGAAGGCGCGGAACTGCTCGAGGTCCTCGCGGTGGTTGGCGTGGATAGTGGCGTCGTCGCCGTGGTCATGGTCGTCCGCCGAGCCTTTGCCGGAGGCGACCTTGTGGTACACGGAATAAAAGCCCACGCCGACGGCGATCAGCACCGCGGTCACGGTGAGCGCATCGAGGAATGCGGACAGGAAGGCGGCGACGAAGGAGAACAGGAGCGCGAGCAGCTTCTTGGAGCGCACGGTGAGCAGGATCCGCGTGAACACGAAGAGCAGCAGCTCCTTCATGAAGTAGATGCCGGCCACCATGAACATGAGCAGCAGGATCACCTCGAAGTTGTGGATCGCCTCGTCGTAGACCATGTGCGGCGTGGTCATCCCCAGCACCACCGCCTCGATGGCGAGGAGGCCGCCCGGCTGCAGCGGGTAGCAGCGCAGCGCCAGGGCCAGGGTGAAGATGAACTCCGCGATGAGGAACCAGCCGGTGATGAAGGGGCCGAGGGTCATCAGGAGGACGGGATTGATCAGCAGGAAACCGATAATGGTCTTCTTGTACCAGGCCGGAGACGGGCCGAGGAAGTTCTGCCACAGCGCCTGGGCGGTCGATTCGCTCATGGAAGTTCACTCTGTCCGGGATTGAAAGCGGCGTAGTGTACGGCAAATTCGGTGGGCGGGGTAAGCGCCCGCCCTTGCGGTCTCAACCTCCGCCTGCCTACCATACGCGGCCGTTGCCAGAGCAGACTCCTC
>CAJWWA010000097.1 GCA_913048495.1 uncultured Halieaceae bacterium | reverse complement strand
ACGTAGAAGAGCGCACCGAAGAAAGCCGCAAAAAACATGACTTCCGAGAAAATGAACCAGCTCATCCCCCAGCGGAAAGATCGGTCCATCTGGTCGCTGTATAGTCCGGCCCGGCTCTCGCGGATAACGCTGCCGAACCAGCCGAACAGCATGTACGCCATGATCAGGGCACCAATCCAGAACATGATCCAGGAACCGGTGGTGCTTTCACCCTGGTTGCCGTTCACCATGATGGCTGCCGCGCCATACAGGGTGACCCCCAGGCCAACGGTAGCGACAATGGGCCACTTGCTCTGTTCGGGAACGTAGTAGGTCTGGTGATCCGCCATAGCTGTCTCCGATGGCTTAGCCGTTATTGTTGGTTGTTTTTGCTGCCCCGGCGGCACCCGATACTTCGGCCTTCTGGCTCTGGTCGTAAAGGGTGTAGGACAGTGTCAGCTTGGTGATGTGTTCCGGCAGTTCCGGATCCACGATAAACACCAGAGGCATTTCTGTGCTTTCGCCGGCTTCCAGGGGCTGCTGGTTGAAACAGAAACACTCGGTCTTGTGGAAGTACAGGGTGCCCTCAGCCGGGGACAGGCTCGGAACTGCCTGTCCGATCATGGCCTGGTCGCTGCCATTTTCGGCGTAGAAATTGACGGTCACCGGCTCACCGGGATGCACCTTGATGCTGCGGGTCACCGGCCGGAATTCCCAGGACATACCCGGGCCATTACTGGCCAGGAACTGGACCGTCACGGTGCGGTTGGCATCCACCTGGTTGGTGACCTGCGCTTCGTACCGGCCGCCGGTCTTGCCGTTGATACCGGTGATTTCGCAGAACACGTCGTACAGGGGCACCAGGGCAAAGCCGAAGGCAAACATACCGACCACGCCGGCCATGCACCAGGCAATCACCCGACCGTTGCTGCGTTTGCCGTGTTGCGGTTGTGGCTCTGCCATGGCGACCTCCCGGTTATTTCACTTCCGGCGGTGTCGAGAAAGTGTGATACGGCGCTGGTGAGGGCACCGTCCACTCCAGCCCTTCGGCACCATCCCAGGGTTTGGCGGTGGCCTTCTCGCCCCCTCGCACACACTTCACCACGATGAACAGGAACAGCAACTGACTGACGCCGAACATAAAGGCCCCGATGCTCGATACCATGTTGAAGTCAGCAAACTGCAGCGCGTAGTCCGGAATCCGCCGGGGCATGCCCGCCAGCCCCAGGAAGTGCATGGGGAAGAAAGCCAGGTTCATGCCGATGAACGACAGCCAGAAGTGGGTCTTGGCCAGGGTTTCGTCGTACATGTGGCCGGTCCACTTGGGCAGCCAGAAGTAGGCGGAAGCGAAGATGCCGAAGATGGCACCGGGCACCAGCACATAATGGAAATGCGCGACCACAAAGTAGGTATCGTGGTACTGGAAGTCCGCAGGCGCGATGGCCAGCATCAGCCCGGAGAAACCACCGATAGTGAACAGAATGATAAAGGCCACGGCAAACAGCATGGGCGCCTCGAAACTCAGGGAGCCCCGGAACATGGTGGTGACCCAGTTGAACACCTTCACCCCGGTGGGCACGGCGATCAGCATGGTGGCGTACATGAAGAACAGCTCGCCGGCCACGGGCATGCCCACGGTGTACATGTGGTGCGCCCAGACGATGAAGGACAGGAACGCGATTGCCGCGGTGGCGTAGACCATGGAGTCATAGCCGAACAGCGGCTTGCGCGAGAAGGCCGGGATGATCTGCGACACCACGCCGAAGGCCGGCAGGATGATGATGTAGACCTCCGGGTGGCCGAAGAACCAGAAGATGTGCTGGAACAGCACCGGGTCGCCGCCGCCGGCGGCGGAGAAGAAGCTGGTGCCGAAGTGCACGTCCATGAGCATCATGGTCACGGCCCCCGCCAGTACCGGCATCACCGCCACCAGAAGGAAGGCGGTGATCAGCCAGGTCCAGACGAACAGCGGCATCTTCATGTAGCTCATGCCCGGCGCGCGCATGTTCATCACCGTGGCGATGATGTTGATGGAGCCCATGATCGAGGACAGGCCGAGAATGTGGATGCAGAAGATGAAGATCGTGACCGACGGCGCCGCGTAGGTCGTGGACAGCGGCGCGTAGAAGGTCCAGCCGGCCGCCGGGGCACCGCCCTCCATGAACAGCGTGGAGGCGAGCAGCAGGAACGCCGGGGGCAGGATCCAGAAGCTCCAGTTATTCAGCCGCGGCAGCGCCATGTCCGGCGCGCCGATCATCATGGGAATGAGCCAGTTGGCCAGGCCCACGAAGGACGGCATGATCGCGCCGAACACCATGACCAGGCCGTGCAGCGTGGTCATCTGGTTGAAGAAAGCCGGCTCCACCAGCTGCATGCCGGGCTGGAACAGCTCCGCCCGGATGATCATGGCGAAGGTGCCGCCGAGCAGGAACATGGCGAACGAGAACCACAGGTACATCGTGCCGATGTCCTTGTGGTTGGTGGTAAAGAGCCACCGCGAGAGGCCCTTGGCCGGGCCGTGATGATGATCTCCCATGGTCTTTCTCTCCTCAGCCCTGCTTGTAGTTGAACACGTCGATGGGCTGCACGAGGTCACCCATGTTGTTGCCGAACGCGTTCCGCTGGTAGGTGATTACGGCCGCCAGGTCGACGTCGTTGAGCTGGCCGCCGAAGGCCTGCATCGCCGTGCCGGGCACACCGTTGATGCCGATGTTCAGGTGGCCGCCGATGTCGCCGGTCGCGATGGCGCTGCCCGCGATAGCGGTGCCGACGCCGCCCTCGCCACGGGCGCCGTGGCAGGCGAGGCAGTTGCGCGCGTAAACGGCTTTGCCGCGCTCCATGAGCTCGTCGAGGGTGAAGGTCTGCGCCATCAGTTCCTTGACCTTGGCGGCCTGCTCCTGCTTCTCGCCGAGCCAGGCGGCGTAGTCTTCCTTGCTCACGACCTCGACCACGATGGGCATGAAGCCGTGGTCCTTGCCGCAGAGCTCCGCGCACTGGCCGCGGTAGGTGCCGATTTCATTGGCGCGGGTCCAGGTCTCGTTGATGAAGCCGGGGATGGCGTCCTTCTTCACGGCGAGTTCCGGCACCCACCAGGAGTGGATGACGTCATTGGCAGTGACCAGGAAGCGAACCTTGGTGTCCACCGGGATCACCAGCGGCTCGTCCACCTCGAGCAGGTAGTTGTCGTTCTTGTCGTCGGTGTTGTAGATCTCCGACTGCGGCGTCGACAGGTTGGAGAAGAAGGCGACGTTCTCCCCCTCCTCGGCGAGGTACTCGTACTTCCACTTCCACTGGTAGCCGGTGACCAGGACATCCATCTCGGCATCGTCGAAGTCGTAGATGTCGAGCAGCGTGGAGGTCGCGGGCACGGCCATGGTGATGAGGATGAGGAACGGCACCACGGTCCAGGCGATTTCCACCTTGGTGCTCTCGTGGAATTGCGCCGGCTTCACGCCGCGGGACTTGCGGTGGTAGATGATGGAGTAGAACATGACCCCGAAGACCAGTGCGCCGATGGCGACGCAGATCCACAGGATGATCATGTGAAGGTCGAAGATGGACCGCCCGACATCGGTAACACCGACCGGCATGTTCAGCGCGTTCTTCTCGCCGCCGGCCGCCAGGGCGAGCCCCGGGAGCGTGGCGAGAACGCCGGCCGCGCACGCGAGCAGCCTTTTGAGGTTGTTCAGGGACATCGAGTACTTCTCCAGTTCCAAGCCTGAGGACATCACCACCACCAGTTCAGGCCCGTCGAGCTGCTGAGCGCGCCGGCCGCACTGGCCCCTGGGGGCGGAGTGGACGAGCGCGGAGTGGACTGTGCTGCCGGCCCCGCTGCGACAAAGCGCCGCAGTGGGGGCGGCGCGAATTATAGCGAAAGGCGCCGCCCTACGTAACCGATTTGCATTCAGATCATCCCGGGGGGATGACGGGAGAGGAGTTCTACCAGCGGTGGCAGACGCACGGCGCCTTGACCACAAGATATGGGGTATCGCGTGGCCCGCGATTCTCGCCAACGTGTCCATTCCGACCCTCGGACTGGTCGACGCGGCCATCCTCGGGCACCTCGACAGCACCCGCTACCTCGGTGCCGTGGCCATCGGCAGCGCCATTCTCTCTTTCCTTTACTGGGGCTTCAGCTTCCTGCGCATGGGTACCACCGGGCTGGTCGCCCGTGCCGGCGGCGCCGGGCAGCCCGGGGAGGCACTCAGGATTCTCGCGCGTTCCGCCGCCCTCGGTGTGGCCATCGCCGCGCTCATCGTCCTTTCGCACCCGCTCTGGCTCGCGCTGGGACTGTCGCTGATGCAGCCGGACCCGGCGCTTGCCGCACCGGCCGCGAGCTATATCCGACTGCGGCTGCTGAGCGCGCCCGCGGTGCTGGCCACCTATGCCGTGGTCGGCTGGTGCATCGGGCGCCAGGACACGCGCTGGCCCATGGCCATCCTGCTGGTGACCAACGGCAGCAACATCGCGCTCGACGTGCTGTTCATCCTCGGCCTCGGCCTTGCCAGCGACGGCGCGGCCCTGGCCACCGCCTGCGCCGAATACCTGGGGCTGGGGATCGCGGTCATCGCGGTGCGCCGCGCGCGGGTCCCGCTGCCGCCGGGCGCCCTGCGCCGCGCCCTGGCCGACCGCCACGGTTACGGCCAGCTCTGGCGCGCCAACACCAACCTGTTCCTGCGCACCGCCTGCCTGCTGGCCTGCTTCGCCTTCTTCACGGCGGCGGGGGAGAAGCTCGGTGAGGATGTGCTCGCCGGCAATGCCCTCATGCTGCAGTTCCTGCTGTTCGCCGCCTTTTCCCTCGACGGCTTCGCCTACGCCGCCGAGGGGCTGGCCGGCGAGCGGCTGGGGGCGCGCGACCTCGACGGCTTCCGCACGGTGGTGCGCCGCTGTGCCTGGTGGAGTGCGGGCAGCGCCGTGCTCATCAGCGCGCTCATCTACGCCGGCCGGCCGCTGATCTTCCCGCTGCTGTCGGACCTCGCCAGCGTGCAGGCGGTGCTCGCGGCGCACAGCGGCTGGCTGGTCGCGCTGCCGCTGCTGGCCGCGCCGAGCTACCTGCTGGACGGTGTCTTTATCGGCGCCGCGGAAACGCGACCGATGATGACGACGATGTGGCTCTCCGCCCTCGGCATCTATCTGCCGGTGTGGTGGCTGGCGCAGCCCCTGGGCAACGACGGGCTGTGGCTGGCCTTCAGCTTGTTCAACCTGGCCCGCGGAGTGTTCCTGGGCTGGGTGTACCTGCATTACAGCCGCCGCGGCCGCTGGCTGGCGGCCTGATCGCGGCCGCCCGGCCGCTAGTCCTCCCCCCCGGAGGACGCCCGCGACGGGTCGATGAGGTTGACTACCTCCGCCGCGGTCTCGCTGCGGCGGGCGGAGGCCCGGGTGACCCGGGTGGGCACCTCGGCGGCGGCGGGCGGCTCGGGGCGCGCCTCGCTGAAGCCGCAGGCGACGCACTCACGGCGGTCCGTGTCGAGGTCGACCACCAGGCGGTCCATGGCGGCGCAGCGCGGACAGACCGCGCCGGCAATGAAGCGGCGGCGGGGCCGGAAGGGCGGTTCCATGCGGGCTCTCCGTACAGTCCGTACAGACTGTTGTGCGGGTTGTTCGTGTCGCTTCGTGATCGAAGTCAGGTGCTGCGGTTACACTGCGCAGCTCAGGGCATTCTAGCAACTCCGGGGAAAGCACCATGCGTCACTACACCGCCACCAGCCTGCGCAGCTACGGCGGCCACCGGCCGCAGCTCGGCGAGCGGGTGCTGATCGATCCATCCGCCGTGGTCCTCGGCGAGGTCACCCTCGGCGACGATGTCTCCATCTGGCCGAACGCGGTCGTGCGCGGCGACATGCACTGGATCACGGTCGGCGCGCGTACCAGTATCCAGGACGGCAGCGTCCTGCATATCACCCACGCCGGCCCCTACAACCCGGACGGCTGGCCCCTGGCGATCGGCGCCGAAGTCACCGTGGGCCACAACGCCACGCTGCACGGCTGCCGAATCGGCGACCGGGTGCTGGTCGGCATGGGGGCCACGGTGATGGATGGCGCGGTGGTGGAAGACGAGGTGGTCATCGCCGCCGGCGCCCTGGTCACACCGGGCAAGCGGCTCGCCTCCGGCTACCTGTACGCCGGCGTCCCGGCGCGGCAGCAGCGCCCGCTGACCGAGGCGGAGCAGGACTATTTCCGCTACAGCGCGGACAACTACGTTCGTTTAAAGGACAGCCACCTCGCCGAACTCGAGGGCGGGGCGCCAACTGACGCCCGCTAGGAGGCCGCCATGATCGCCAGCGCTTCATCCAGTCCGCTCTCCGACGCCCTGCCGCGCACCCTCGCCCGGCTGCCGGGCATCAGCCGCCTGCCCTGGCCCGGCCCCCTCGCCCTGGTGCCCGCGCCCGTGGAGCGGGCCGCCGCCGAGGCGGCGGTCAACCGCGCGCTGGCCTCGCAGCTCGCGGACGGCGACGTCGACTTCCTCGAGAGACGCAGCCTGCGAATCCGGGTCATCGACCTTGGCTGCGACTGGCTGGTCACCAAGACCGGTCCCCGGCTCCGTTTCAGCGCCGGCGGCGACGGCGCCGAGGCCATCTTCGCCGGCGACGCGCGCAGCCTCCTGCTCCTCGCCGCCCGCCGCGAGGACCCGGACACGCTGTTCTTCCAGCGCCGCCTGGTGATCGAGGGAGACACGGAGCTGGGCCTGCAGGTAAAGAACCTCATCGACAGCGTGGACTTCGACGAGCTGCCGGCGCCCCTCACCCGGGCCCTCGGCTTCGGCGCGGCCTTCGCGGCGGCGCTGCCCGGCGCGCCCGACGCTGCCTGAGAACGCGGCCGCGCCGGTTCACGGGTCCGGCGCGGCCGCCATGCCCGGTGCGCCGCGGAAGAAGCCGTCGCACAGGGGCGCTGTCACCCAGCGGTCGACCGCCGTCTCGGCGCAGGCGCCATCCAGCGCGGCGCGGTAACGGCCGATAATCTCTCCCATGTGAGCCGGCTGCGGCGAGAGGCGCAGGATCTCCACGCCGAGCTCTGCCAGCGCGCCGCCGTGGCCCAGCAGGTGCTGCACGGCGCCGGACTGGGTCTGCACCCCGTTCAGCGTGAACAGGGGCTCCCCCTCCTGGCTCGCCATGGGCAGCCCCTCGGGGTAATCCTCGCAGACGATCTCGCAGCGGTCCTTGGGCCGGCCCACGTGCCGGGCCGTGAAGCAGCGCGCCGAGCAGGCCAGCGGCACCCGGCCGAAGGCAAACAGCTCCGTCTCCAGCACGATCCCGGCGCGCCGGGCCTCGCCGAGAAGGTCGCCGAGGTCGTCACGGGACAGCTCCAGCGGCGGCACCCAGCGCACCATGCCGCGACCGCGCAGCAGCCGCAGGGCGGCGACGTTGTAGAGGTTCAGGCTGGCGCCGCCGACAAAAGGCAGCCCGGCGTCGGCGAGCAGGCGCACGGCGCCCATGTCGTTGGCTTCCACGAGGAACTCGCCGTTGCGGCAGAGCCTTCGCACCGTCGCCAGCTCGGAGCCCGCCTGCACCAGTGCCAGGGTCGAGATCACTACCTGCTTTCCCGCGCCGGCGAGTTCCCGGCCGAGTGCGAGCCAGTCGTCGGTCGCCAGACTGCGCCGCTTGGCGCAGACCGTCTCGCCGAGATAGACGACATCCACCGGGTCCGCCATGCGCTCGGCATAGAAGGCCTCGATGGCATCGCGGGACCACTGGTAAAGAAGGGGGCCGAGGGAAAGACGCATGGCGGGCTCCTGTTGCCGGGCTATTGCCAGGGGCGGTCGTAGGCACCGAGGGTGGTCTGTGCCCCTTCCGAGAGGCTGGCCAGGGTGGCCATCCACTCGCTGCGCGGAGTGTAGGCTTCGGGGCTCCGGCGGCAGGTATCGAGCGCCTCGCGCCAGACCCGGACCACCTTGTCGACGTACGCCACGCTGCGCTGCCGGCCCTCGATCTTCACCGCCGCGACCCCGGCCCGGGCAAGGGCGGGCAGGAGCTCCAGCGTGTTCAGGCTCGTCGGCTCCTCGAGCGCGTGATAGGTGGCACCGTTCACCGTGAAGCGGCCCTTGCAGACGACCGGGTAGCCGGCGTTCTCGCCGGGGGCGAAGCGGTCGATGAGGACGTCGTTGAGACGCACCTCCGTACCGCCGGCACTCTCCACCCAGCGCACGGCCCGCGCCGGACTGCAGGCACCCTCCGTATTCGGCGACTCACCGGTGGTCCAGGCCGACAGCAGGCAGCGCCCCTCGACCATCACGCAGAGGCTGCCGAAGCCGAACACCTCCAGCTCCACGGGACTGTCCTCGCACAGCCGCTCGACCTGTGCCATCGACAGCACCCGGGGCAGCACCGCGCGCTCGACGCCGAAAGCGTCGGCATAGAAGCGCAGAGCCTCGCTGTTCGTGGCCGAGCCCTGGACGGACAGGTGCAGGCGTACGCCCGGGTGCCTGCGCGCCGCGTAATCGAGGACGCCGAGATCGGCGAGGATCAGTGCGTCCACGCCGAGGTCCGCCGCCGTGTCCACCGCCCGCTGCCAGCGGCGCCAGCCGGCGGGCCGCGGGTAGGTGTTGATGGCGACGTAGACCTCGCAGCCGCGCTCGTGGGCATGGGCGACGGCCCTGCGCGCGCTGCCGTCGCTGAAATTTAGCCCGGCGAAGTGGCGGGCGTTGGTGTCGTCGCGAAAGCCCAGGTAGACCGCGTCGGCGCCGGCACCGACCGCCGCCTTGAGCATGGGCAGGTTGCCCGCAGGACAGACCAGTTTCACCGCAAGACCTCCACGTTCCGGGGCGTGCTGCCCGCCAGACCCGCGGCATTGTCCGGTAAACGGGCCCGCAGCTAGTGGACCCCGGGGGAGGAAGGGCGGGGCCCGCGCCCCGGGTGCGTGCCGGCTAGGCGGCGGCCGCAAGCACCTCGCGCACCTGGCGGATGACCGGCCCGGTCTCGGGCCGGGCCTGGTGCCATCGGTAGTAGGACTCGGCGGCCTGTTCCACCAGCATGCCGAGACCGTCGGAGACGGCCCAGGCAGCGTGCTGCGCCGCCCAGCGCATGAACGCCGTCGGCTCGGCGCCGTAGACCATGTCGTAGCAGCAGCTGCGCTCGGTGAGCATGGCCGGCGGCAGCGGCGGCACCTCGCCGGCGAGACCGGCGCTGGTGGCGTTGATCACCAGGTCGAAGGCGCGGCCCTCGAGGGCGTCCAGGCCACCGCCGCCCACATTGCCAAGATCGCCGAAGATGCCAGCCAATTCCTCGGCTTTCGACGCTGTTCGGTTTGCGATGAACAAGCTGTGCGGGCCCTCGAGGAGCAGCGGTTCGAGCACGCCGCGGGCGGCACCGCCGGCGCCGAGGACCAGTACCCGCGCGCCCTGCACCGCCCAGCCGAGGTTCACCACCATGTCGCGCACGAGGCCGAGGCCGTCGGTGTTGTCGCCGAGGATCGCCCCGTCCTGCGCGGGGTGCAGCGTGTTCGCGGCGCCGGCACGGCGGGCGCGGTCCGAGAGCCGGTCGGCGAAGGCCGCCGCCTCCGGCTTGAAGGGCACGGTGACGTTGAGGCCGGCGCCGCCCCGCTCGAAGAAGGCGCGGGCGGAGCGCTCGAAATCGCCGAGCTCGACGCGCACGGCCCGGTACTCGATGCGGTGACCGAACTGTGCCGCGAAGGCGCTGTGGATGATCGGCGACTTGCTGTGCTTGATCGGGTTGCCGTAGACGGCGAACTTGCGCGCGCTGCTCACGGGGCTGTCCTCCCGGTCCGTCCTGGGTTCTGTCATGGGTTCCGTCACGGCGCCAGCCAGTCGCGGCCGGTCAGGAACTCGCCGGTCAGCGCCGCTTCCGGCGTGCCGGGCTCCGGGTGGTAGTCGTATTCCCAACGCACCAGCGGCGGCAGGGACATGAGGATGGCCTCGGTGCGGCCGTCGGACTGCAGGCCGAAGAGCGTGCCCCGGTCGAAGACGAGGTTGAATTCGACATAGCGGCCGCGGCGGTAGAGCTGGAACTGGCGCTCACGCTCGCCCCAAGGCATGTCGCGACGGCGCTGCAGAATCGGCACATAGGCTTTGCAGTAAGAATCGCCGACCGCCTGCATAAATCCAAAGCTGCGTTCGAAGCCGCCCTCGTTCAGATCATCGAAGAACAGGCCGCCAACCCCGCGCGCTTCATCGCGATGCTTGAGATAGAAATACTCGTCACACCACTGCTTGTAACGTGGATACACCTCGTCACCAAACGGCGCACAGGCCTCGAACGCGGTCTGGTGCCAGTGCCGACAATCCTCTTCAAAGCCGTAATAAGGGGTCAGGTCATAGCCGCCGCCGAACCACCATACCGGCTCTTCGCCGTCTTTTTCCGCCACAAAAAAGCGTACATTCGCGTGGCTGGTCGGCAAATAGGGATTGAGCGGATGAATTACCAGCGATACCCCCATTGCCTGATACCGGCGCCCGGCCAGTTCCGGACGGTGTGCCGTGGCACTGGCGGGCATGGTGTCACCCTGAACATGGGAAAAATTGACGCCACCTTTCTCTATCAGCGCCCCATCCGTCATCACCCGGCTGCGACCGCGTCCCCAATCGTCTTCCACAAAACGGGCCTGGCCATCGCAGACCTCCAGCTCCGCGCAGATATGATCTTGCAACGACAGCAAGTACTGCTTAACAGCGGCGATATCGACGTGACTCATAGGGACTCCTAACCCGGTCGAAGAATGTCGCCCGTGAGGGCGTCGCGGATACAGCTCGGTTGCAGGCGACCGCCCAGCCGACCCGGCAAATAATAATCCACCGCGGTGGCAAAATAGCGTTGCGCCTGCGACTGACTGCGGGCCGGCTCCAGGCCTGCCGGGTTGGCTGAGGGCGACACTAGGCAACTGCCTGTCGCACGACACAAG
>CAJWWA010000096.1 GCA_913048495.1 uncultured Halieaceae bacterium | reverse complement strand
GGGTCGGCCACGATGCCGGTGCGGACCTCGGCGACCGTGGGGAACTGCCAGCGCAGGCAGCCCCGCCGCGCGTCCAGCGCAACCACGCCGCTGCTCTGGCTGCCCAGGTAGACGTTGCCGTGCGCCACCGCGGGCTGGGAGCGCGCGCGGATGGCGTCCGGGAACCGCACGGCCCACTTGAGCTCGAGGTCGTCGAGGTCGGCCGCGGTCATGCCGGCCAGCGACGGCGGGAAGTAGCGCTGGTTGCCGCTGTTCACACCCCAGGCACCGACGCGCACGGCGCCGGGCTCGACGGCGCCGGCCTCGCAGCGCGGGGCCACGTCCGCCGGCACCGCCGCCAGATCCTGGCCCGAGAGATACTCGGCCACGGCCTCGCGCTCACCGCGGCTCAGGGTCGAGGCCTGCGGCTGCATGATGCCCTCTTCCATGGCGGCCAGGATCACCCGGGCCGACATGAGCTGCAGCATGGTCTTCTCCGGCGCTTTCTTCACGGCGCCGCCGTGACAGGCCGCGCATTGCCGCTCGTACACGGCGGCGCCATCGACCTGCCCGGCGTCCGTCGCAGCGTGCGCCCCGGCTGCCAGGGGCATGGCAGCGGCCGCGAGACTCGCGGCCAGCAGTGTCGACGCGCCACGCCGACGGCGCAGCCGGGGTTGGAAAGCCTGGAACATGGTGGTGTCCTCTTGTCGCTGTTCAGTCAGTCATTCTGTTCACCGGGCGCGCGCACCGCGGGCAGCCACCGCCGGCGCCGGCTGCGCTACCATGATGGCCACGCAGGCATGCGCATCCAACCAGGACAGGGAGAAGCCATGGCACTCGACCCCGAAGTCATCCCGCTGCTCGCGCAGCTCGAGGAGGCCGGTTTCCCGGACCCGCGCGAGGCGAGCCTCGACGAGCTCCGCGCCGCCGCGGTGTTTCCGCCGCCGGAGGTGCCGACGCCGGTCGCTTCGGTGGAGGCGCTGCAGGCGCCCGGGCCGGCGGGACCGGTGCCGGTGCGCTTCTACCGGCCCGAGGGGCCGGGGCCGCACCCGCTGGTGCTGTTCTTTCACGGCGGCGGCTGGGTGGTCGGTGACCTCGACAGCCACGACGAGACCGTGCGCCGGCTCTGCGCCGGCAGCGGCGCTGCCTTTGCCTCGGTGGCGTACCGGCTCGCGCCGGAAGCGCCCTTCCCCGCCGCCCTCGAAGACGGCTACGCGGCCGCCGCCTGGGCGGCGCAGCATGCCGCCGACCTCGGCATCGATGCCGCGCGCATCGCCGTCGCCGGCGACAGCGCGGGCGGCAATCTCGCCGCGGCGCTCTGCCTGCTGGTCCGGGAGCGCGGCGGCCCCCCGCTCGCCCACCAGGCGCTCGTCTACCCGGTGACCGGCGCCGACCTCGACACGGCGTCCTACCGCGAACACGGCGAAGGGCTGTTCCTTACCCGGGCGATGATGCAGTGGTTCTGGGACCAGTACGTGCCGGACCCGGCCAGGCGGGCCGACCCCCTCGCCGCGCCGCTCGCGGGCGACGCCGCGGGGCTGCCGCCGGCCACCATCCTCACCGCGGAGTACGATCCGCTTAGGGACGAGGGCGCCGCCTACGCGCGGCACCTCGAGGCCGCCGGTGTGCCGGTGGCCTATCGCGATTTCCCCGGGATGATCCACGGCTTCCTCGGCATGACCGGCGTCCTCGGCCAGGCCGGGACGGCGCAGGCCTGGCTCTGCGCGCGGCTGCGCGAGGCACTGTCTGCCTGAGGTACCGGGGCCGCGCACGGGTCCAGCGGCGCTCAAGGCAGCGGGTCCACCCGGTAGCCCGCGCGCGGGAAGTGGATCGCTACCCGGCCGAGCGATTCATCGTCGCGGAGGATCGCGATCTCGTCGGCGTCGAGTACCAGCAGTTCGCCGCGCGTGGGGTCGCGCCCGTAGTCATCGGGGGCCACCTGCACTTTTGCTCCGGCCGCGAGCCGCGGCCAGGCATCCCCGGCCACCCGCGGCCGGGTCGACGGCTCGGCCTCGCGGGCAATGGCCAGCGCCGCCTCGGCATCGAGCTCGCTGCGCTCGCCGTGGCCGAGCGCGCTCACCCGCGCTTCCCAGTCGCACAGCCGCGCGAGCGGCGCCAGCAGGTCGTCGCCGCCGGCAATGTTGCCGCGACACATCCACACGGGACTGAAACAGGCCACGTCTGCCCAGCCGGGCGCGTCCCCGAGGAGCCAGGGCCGGCCGTCCGCCAGCATCCGCTCGAGCTGGGCAAGCCCCGCAGCGAACTGGGAGAAGAAATGGTCCGGCGGGGCGCGCAGGTCATCGTCCTCGAGGAAGTCGAAGAACGCCATGCGGTCCTCGAGCACCGGCGCGGGAATCTGCTCGTTGGTGCCCATCGACAGCGCGGCGCCGGGCTGGAACAGCGCCGTATCGCTCCAGTAGCCGAGCGCCAGCGCCACGGCCTCGGTGCCGCCGGGAAAGAGGCTGGGGCCGGGGAAGCGGCGCTCGAGTTCGCGCGCGATGTGCCGGGTGTCGCAGTACACGTCGGCGCCGATCTGCAGCACCGGCGTCTTGCGGTAACCCCCGGTGAGCGCCGTGAGCGCCGGCTTGGGCATGACCATGGGAATCTGTACCGACTGCCAGGCCAGCCCCTTCAGGCCCAGGGCCAGGCGCACCTTCTCGGCGAAGGGAGACGGGTCGTGGTGGTGAAGAATGAGGTCGCTCAAGGGCATTACCCCGATCGGGCGTGACGTTGGAAAAACGGCCGCGGCTACCCCGGGGGGCGGCAGCGGCACGCTGAAAACAGGGCCGGTGGCAGCCCGCGGGCCGCCACCGGCGGTCAGCTGCCTTTACCAGCTGAAGTCGATACCACCCTCGATGCCGAAGGTCACCGGCTGGCCGTAGTAGGACATGACCCACAGGTTCGCGACCGGCAGTTCACCCAGGCGGTACTCCTCGTCCGTGAGGTTCTTGCCGAAGGCGCGGACCCACCAGGCGCCGTTGTCCGGCCGGAAGGTCACCGCGGCGTTCACCAGCGTGCGCTCGTCTGTGATACCGTCCGGCGTACTCGGCACCGAGGTGTAGGCGTAGGTGGCCTCGTCGACGTAGTTGACGTTGAGGTTCCAGTCCACGTTGCCGCCCATGAAGCGGTGGTCGTAGAGGAAGTCGACGTTGTAGGTCCACTCCGGCGCCCGGGCGACCGGGTTGCCGTCGAGCACCGTATCGATCGAGCCATCGAAGTCCGTGTCCGCCTGGAACTCCTTGAACTCCGACTCGAGCCAGCCAACGCTGCCCTGCACCCGGAAGTTCGGGGTCAGCCTCCAGGCGCCCTCGAACTCCATGCCGTAGACCTCGATCTCGGCCGCGTTGAAGAACCGCGTCTCCTGGAAGGTGCTCTCGTTGATGCCGTCACCGTCCCGGTCTGCCTCGATCTCGGCCAGCAGTTGCTGCTGCGAGTCGTCGTAGGTGACGTAGAAGCCGGTGAGGTTCAGGCGCAGGCGGCCGTCCATCCAGTCGGAGCGCATGCCGACTTCGTAGGAGTCCGCCGTTTCCGGATCCGTCGGGCGCGCCTGGATCGGTTCGATGGGGTTACCACCCGTGCCGGTCTGGTCGTTGTAGCCCCCGCTCTTGAAGCCGCGCGCGTAGGTACCGTAGAAGTACAGGTTGTCGCTCGGCTCATAGCCCAGGGTGACGCGCCAGGTCGGCTCCTCCCACTTCTCGTTGTCCTGCACCACACCCGTGGGGAAGCGTTCGAAATCGGCGGCGTTCAGCGGCTCGCCCAGTTCACGCCAGGTGAAGTTCGGGTCGAAACCGCCGTCCAGGGCCTGGATGAAGACCTGGTTGCGGCCGGTCCACTCCTTCTCCTCCTCCGTGTAGCGCACACCCGCACCGAGGGACCAGGCGTCGTTGATCTGCCAGGTGCCGTCGAAGTAGATGGCCATGGCCTCGCCGTCCTGGCCGTTGGAGAGTACCTGCGGGTTGTTGTTGAAGAACTGCGGATCGCCGAAGAGCGCGGCCGCATCGAGGGTCATGTCGACGAAGCCCAGCACCTGGGCCACCGTGAACAGCGTTTCATCTTCCTGGTAGAACGCGCCGGCAACGAAGTTGAAGGGGCCGGAGAGATCCGAGGAGATCCGCGCCTCCAGCTGCGTCGTTTCGCGCTCGTCCTGGCGGGTCGCGTCGAAGAGCGAGACCGGGCCGACCTCACCGGTGTAGGTGTTGGAGAGCCAGGAGTCGGTCTCGCGACGGCCGCCGAAGAAGCTCAGCGTGTAGGCGTCGTTCATCTCCCAGTCGACGTTCAGGTAGAGGCCGTCCACGTCGATCTCGTGGCCCTTGCTGCCCATCTGCATGAGCGCCCCTTCGCGGTTGGTCACGCCGGCGACCTTGACCCGGTCACCACCGGGATCGCGGGTAAAGCCCAGGGCGTTGAACACGTAGGCGCCGTCCGGCGTCTCGTTCACCGAGGGCGGCGTGTCGCCACGGTCCCGCACCATCTCGTAGGCGAGGTTGATGTCGAGGCCGTCGCTCGGCTGCCAGCGGAACTTGAAGCGGCCGGACAGGATGTCGGCGCCGCCGATGTCGCTGCCGTCACCCTGGCCCGTGGCGCCGACCAGCGGGTAGTTGACGCCGAAGTCCGCCACCGGACCATAGGAGGCCCCGTTCTCGTAGTAGCCGTCGGACTCGGCCTTGAGCACGGCCGCGCGGAACGCCGCGGTTTCGCCAAGCGACAGGTTGGCAACAGCGCGCCCCTCGACGCGGCCGAACTCGGCCACCTGGCCGCGAACGCTCAGCGTGTTCTCACCGAGCTCCGGCCGGTTCGTTTTCACGTTAACCACACCGCCGGTGGTGTTCTTGCCGAACAGCGTGCCCTGCGGGCCGCGCAGGATCTCCACGCTCTGGATATCGAGCATGTCGACGTTGGCGGTCTGGATGTGCGGGATGACCATGTCGTCGACGATCACGCCGACCTGGTTCTCGAAGTAGAGGATGATGCCGTTCTGACCGACACCGCGGATGGCGAAGTTGGCCGAGTTGAAGCCCGGCTGCTTGCCGTTGACCACGTTCGGCGCGTAGACGAGCACATCGCCGAGGTCCGTCGGGATCAGCCGGTCGACCTCCGCACCGGTCACCGCGGTGACCGCCACGGGCGTGGTCTGGATGTCCGTCTCGGCGCGCCGGGTGGCGGTCACGAGGACTTCCTCGAGCTTGCTGTCATCCGCACCCTGGGCCAGGGCGGTTTCACCCGTCAGCGTCAGGGCGGGGGCCATGGCAACGGCCAGGGCCAGCTTCGTGCGCTGCCAGTTGCGGCAGCGGTTCTTCGGGGCTTGGGCTTGCATTGTTATGCTCCTTTATTGGCTATGCCTGTAATGGGTCTATCGCTTGCGATTTCCTGAACGACTTGCCGTTCCTGCTATACCTGCTGTCCGTCTTTTCTGCTACCTGCTCACCAACCGCTACTGTACCGCGCCTAGGGCGCGGCCAGCCGCCGCTCCAGCTCCACGTGGAAGTGGCGCAGCCGCTGTTCCTGTTCACCCCAGAGCTGGCCGGAGAAACCGCGGGAGCGCATACCCTGCTGGACCACCGGCAGCAGGGAGGCGTCCTGGCTCAGCACGAGACCCAGCTGCGGGTCTTCTTCCAGGGTGTAGTACTCCGTGTCCGGGCGCACGGCGCCGGTCGCGTCCGTATCCTCCGGCAGGCCCATCCAGTCCGGCGGGCAGTAGTCCGGATCCTCCGCCGGCAGCATGAGCGTCATGGTGTCGTAGTAGAAGCGCTCCGGGTCCGTCTCGTGCGGGATGAAGCGCATGAGGAACACCGCCTCCGGGTGGCAGCCGATCTGCACGTTCGGGAAGATGCCCGTCGCCCAGCTGTCCGAGAGCTGGCCGTCGGTGAAGCGCTCATACTCGAGACCCAGGCGGTCCGAGCGCTCGCGCTTGGACTGCTGGATGGCGCGGCGCACGTCGGCCGCGGTGCCGTCGAAGCCCGTGGGGTCGATGCCGGCATCCCTGAGCATGGCCTTGAGCCCCTCGTTCACCGTGGTCTGGTCCGCGGCGCGCGGGCTCGGCTGCCCGAGGGGCACGATCATCCGGCTCGCGCCGTTCGGGTAGAGATCGTACTGCACGTTGAGGTCGCCCATGACGCCGCGGGTTTCCGGGTGCACCGCGTGCAGGTGGTAGCTTTCGTAGAAGGCCTCCACGCCGACTTTCCAGTTGGCGCCCCACTCGCTGCGCACGTGGCGCACGACCTTCATGCGGTCGATGCGGTAGGCCTCAAGGTAACCCTCGGGCAGACCGATGGCCTCGGCGAGCGGCGGCGCTTCGCCCTCGCACATGTTGATGAAGACAATACCGGCGTGGACCTCGCAATGCACGGGCGTGAGGCCGGGGCGGTGGGCGACGACTTCGGGGCGGAAGGTCTCCTCGTCCGTGATCCGGCGCAGGCTGCCGTCATTGTTGAAGCTCCAGCTGTGGAAGGGGCAGACGATGACCTTGCGATGGCCGCGCTCTTCCGTGAGCAGGCGCGCGCCGCGGTGGCTGCACACATTGTAGAACGCGCGGACCCCGTCCTCGGTGAGCGTCACGATGATGGACTCGTCACCGATGTTGAACAGGAAGTAGTCGCCGACCTTGCCGAGGTCCGAGGTAACGCCGGCGATCAGCCAGCTCTGCGTCCAGAGCCGGTCCCACTCCTTCTGCATGTACTCGCGGCTGAAGTAGCCTTCCTTGCCCGCCCGCTCGACGCCGTTGTCGATGTAGGGCTGCTTTGCCTCCAGGGAGTCCGCGGGCGCATCGGGGTTGATGATGGCGACGGGAATGGCATCGGCATTCATTTCACACCTCCAGTTTCGTCCAGCCGGAACACCGGCAGGGAAAGGTCCTCTGACCATTGCTCGAAGCAGACCGTGACCGGCGCGCCGACGGTTACGGCCTCCGGTTCACAGCCAATGATGACAGACATCATGCGCGGCCCCTCGGCGAGGTCGACCAGCGCAACGGTATAGGGCGCTTCGTACGCGGGCGACAGGCCCCGGCGCACCACCGAGAAGCTGGCCACCGTGCCCTGCCCGCTCGCCGCCTCCCAGGCCGGTGCCTCGGCGCCGCAGGCGGTGCAGAAGGGGCGCGGGTAGAACTGCCAGTGCCCGCAGGACGGGCAGTGCTGCAGGCGCAGCTCGCCCTCGCGGCAGCCGGCAAAATAAGGAGCGGCGAGGCCGTCGATGCGCTGTGGCTGGATACGCTCCACCTTACACCTCCCGGCCCAGGACGAGGGTTGCGTGGCTGGACATGATCCCGCCCTGGGCGTGCACGAGGCCCGCCTCCGCCCCGGCGACCTGGCGCTCGCCACAGTCGCCGCGAAGCTGGCGTACCGCCTCCGTGAGGGCGAACATCGCGCCGGGGTTGCCGGGGTGGCAGTGGGAGAGCATGCCGCCGTGCGTATTGACCGGCAGCCGGGCGCCCGGGCCCATGCCCTCGCTGGCGAGGTAGGTACCGCCCTCGCCCTTCGCGCAGAAGCCCAGGTCCTCGAGCTCGACGAGCACCGTCGGCGTGAAGCAGTCGTAGAGCTGGGCGAAGGCGAGGTCCGTCGGGCCCAGGCCCGCCATGGCGAAGGCCGCCGCGCCGGACTCGCGCGCCGCGGACGCCGTGAGATCGTGCGCCTGGCTGATGTGTTCGTGGCTGTGCCCCTCGCCGAAGCCGAGGCAGTAGACCGGGGGCCGCGCGAGGTCGCGCGCGCGGTCAGCGCGGGTCAGCACGACCGCCGAACCACCGTCGGAGACCAGGGAACAGTCGAGCAGCCGCAGCGGATCGGCGATGGGCCTGGAGGCGAGCACGTCCTCCACGGTGATCGGGTCGCGCTTCTGGGCCGTCTCGTTGCGCGCGGCGTGCGCGCGCGTGTCGACGGCGACGCGCGCGAAGTGCTCGGGCCGGGTGCCGTAGCGCGCCATGTGCGCCTGCGCGATCAGCGCGTAGTACGCGGGCACCGTCGGACCGTAGGGCTGCTCGAAATCCGGGTGCCCGGTCGACGACTGCATGCGCATGGCCTGGTCGCGGGTGAGGCCGCTGCGCAGGCTGTCCGCCATGGCGAGGACGACCGTGTCGACCTCCCCCGCCTGAATCGCGGCCGCCGCATGCGCCAGGGCCGTCACGGTGGTACCGCCGCCCGTGGCCAGGCTCAGGCACAGCTTCGGGAACAGCTGCAGGTACTCCGCCATCGCCTCTGCGTGGTAGAGGATCGGCTGCGCCATGGCATTGCAGGTGATGAGGCCGTCCACGTCGCCGAGGGCCAGGCCGGCATCGGCCACGGCACCGCGGATCGCCTCGGCGCAGAGCTCCGTCGGCGTCACCCCCGGAACGACGCCGACCGCCGTATCGTAGGCGCCCACGAGCGCAGTGGCAGCGCGCAGGGTCACGGCGCGCCGCCTGCCCCGAGGCGTACCGTCGCCTCGCCCGGTACCAGCGTGTCGCCGGCGTCGTTGCGTACCCACAGGGTGAGCGCGGCCGTACCGGCGGCTTCGTCGACCGCCGTCACTTCGCCACCGACATGCAGTGCATCGCCGACGTAAGCGGCGCCGCGGTTGGAGTAGCTGATGCGCTCGAGGTCGCCGTCGCCGTCGAGCCATTCCTCGACACACTGGTGCAGCCAGTCGCCCAGGAGCGGCCCGGCGACGACGAGCCCGGGGTAGCCCTCCACCTCCGTGGCGTAGGGGTAGTCGAAATGGATACGGTGGGCGTTGTAGAGCACCGCGTTGTAGAGAAACAGCTGGATCTCGTCGCAGCTGCGGGTGAAGCCCGGCAGCGCGTCGCCCGTCCTGAACTCCCGGTTCGCCGTCGCTGTTGTCACCGCAGGATCCTCGTGGTCTTTTCCCGGATTACAAGTTCGCCCTCGTCGTTGCGTATCTCCATGACCAGCTCATAGAAAATCAGCGGCCCGGAGCGGCCCCGCTTCTCGTAGATGTCGGTGAGGGTGCGCGTCGCGGTGAGCCAGTCGCCGGGATGAACGGGTTTCAGGTACTCGATCTCGAGCCCGCCGGCCATGGCCTTCTCCAGCGGAAACTTCGGCAGCAGCTTGTCGATGAAGACGCCGTCCGGCGACAGCTCCTCCATGGTCACCACGTCCCAGAACAGGGGCACGTGGAACATCGGCGGCGCCACGTCCCCGTCGAGGTAGCGCTGCTGCCGGTTGCCGGTGGCGATCGCGTACTTGCGGATCTCGCGACGGGTCACCAGCTCGCGCCGCGGCGCGTCCTGGCGGCCGATATTGGCGAGGAGCTCCGGCGTCAGGAGCGTTTCCTCTGCGGCCGTGTTGCTGGAACTAGACATTCTTACCGTGCTCCCGCCAGTAGGGTTCGCGCAGGTCGCGCTTGAGGATCTTGCCCGTGGGCGCCTTGGGGAGGCTCTCCACGAAATCGACCGAGCGCGGCTTCTGGTACGAGGCCAGGTGCTCGCTCGCGGTCTTGATGATCTCCGCCTCGGTCGCGCTCATGCCGGGCTTCAATACCACCACCGCCTTGACCGCCTCGCCCCACTCCTCGTCCGGAACCCCGAACACGGCGGACTCGAGCACTGCGGGGTGCTGGTGGATCGCGGCCTCCACCTGGGTGCTGAATATATTCTCGCCGCCGGAGATGATCATGTCCTTGGCGCGGTCGACGATGTAGACGTAGCCGGCCTCGTCCCAGGTGGCAACATCACCGGTGTAGAGCCAGCCGTCGCGCAGGGTCTCGGCGGTCTGCTCCGGCTGGCGCCAGTAGCCGACCATGTTCGCCTCCGAGCTGACGATGATCTCGCCGGGGGTCTGCCCGTCCCGAGGCACGTCGTTGCCCTGGCCGTCGACGACACGCAGGGTGGTCATGAACGCCTCGCGGCCGCAGGAGGACAGGCGGCCGGCGTGCTCTCCCTCGACGGCGGCACGATGGTCTTCCTGCGAGAGGAAGCTCATGGTCATGCCCTCGGTCTGCCCGTAGCCCTGGATGATGCTGCAGGGGAAGGCGGCCAGGGCCGCCTCCACGACCTTGCGCGGCATGGGCCCGCCGCCGTACTGGATATTGCGCAGGCTCGACAGGTCGAAGCGGTCGAAGTCCTCGACGGCCATCATCCAGTTGAGCATGGTGGTCACGCCGAGGAAGGCGGAGACCCGCTCGCGCTCAATCACCTCGAGGGCGAGCCGCGCCTCGAAGTTGATCAGAACGACCGGGCAGCCGTGGGCCATGTAGTTCATGGCCAGCACTACCGGAATATGGAACATCTGGCCGGTGAGCATGTACACATCGTCGCGCTGTACGCGCTCGGCGACCGTCTGGTTGACCATGCCCGTGAACAGCGAACGGTGCGTGTGCAGGGCTCCCTTGGAGCGGCCGGTGGTGCCGCCGGTGTAGAGAATCAGCACCGGGTCGTGGTCGCCCACGCTGTCGGCGACCGAGGGCTCGGCGTCGCCGGCGGCGGCGATGAGCTTCTCGTAATCGCCGTCGGGTCCGAAGCGCAGCCAGTGCGGCAGCGTCACCTGGGTGCCGAGCGCGTCGACGACCTCGTCGAAATCGCCGGCGTAGGCCAGGGCGCGGGGCTCGCCGTCTTCGATGATGCGGGCCAGCTCCGCCGTACCGAGGCGCCAGTTCAGGGGCTGCAGCACCAGGCCCACCCGGGCACAGGCGAAGTAGAGCTCCATGTACTCGATGCAGTTCTTCGACAGGACGGCAATACGGTCCCCCTTCTCTGCGCCGAGGCTCTCCAGGAGGCCGTTGGCGAGGCGCCGCACGCGCTCGTCCAGCTCACCGTAGCTGATCCGGCGGTCGTTGGGGATATCGATGAGCGCCGGCTGCTGCGGCTGCATGCGCGCTGTCTTCGCGGGGATACGACCGATGTTCATGGCGGCTCAGTAAGCCTTTTCGAGGTCGAGGTGGCGGC
>CAJWWA010000095.1 GCA_913048495.1 uncultured Halieaceae bacterium | reverse complement strand
TGGGGGGCAGCGCCCCCCAGCCAAAACCGAAAATTTTTCGAAAAAATTTCGGTCCGAAAAACGATGAAAAACTCGCGCAGTCGTGAACGCAGCCCTGCGGCCCGCAGCGGCCGGGGACCTGCCGGCGATCGTCGCCATCGACCAGGGCGATGACGGCGTCGGCCTCCTGCCCTCCCTCTACGCAGACCTGTTGACGCAGGCCGCCGCGGGCGCCGGTCTGCTGCTGGTTGCCGACGCGCCGGAAGGCGTCGTCGGTTTCAGCGCCTGCTCTTGTGTCCTCGACGAGGCCACGCTGCTCGCGCTCGTCGTCGACCCGCGCCGGCGCGGCCGCGGTATCGGCGGCGCGCTGCTTTCCGCATCGCTTGCGGCCCTGGCCGCAGGGGGCGCCTCGCGCTGCCTGCTGGAGGTGCGCGCATCCAACGCGCCGGCCCTGGCGCTTTACGCGGCCGCCGGCTTCCGCGAGGATGGCCGCCGGCGCGGCTACTACCCGGGAACTGGCACCCTCGACCGGGAGGATGCCGTACTCATGTCGCGCAAACTGGAGTGAACGGTGCACGTACTGGAAACGGATGGCTGGAGCCTGCTGTTGCCGCCGGAGTGGTGGGCGGAGCGTGAGGACGACACGGTACTGATCGGCGACCGCGACGGCGTCGGCTGTATCGAGATCAGCGAGCTGCGCCCGGAGTCAGGGCCGGTGGACGACGCGTCCCTCGCCGCGCTGGCCGCCGCCATCGGTGGTGACGGGCGCTGGAAGCCGGTCATGGTCGCGGGCGTGCCCGGGCTCTACGCCGAGGGGCTCGACGAGGGCGCGGCGCTGCGCGAGTGGTGTATCGGGCAGGGCCGTATCGTGCTTTACATCACCTACAGCTGCGAGGTGGCGAACCGGGGCATGGACGACGCGGCGGTGGACGAGATCCTCGCCACCCTCGCCCTCGATCCGGACCTCAGCTGATCGTCCCGGTTACCCGGACGCGCTTGCTGCCCCGCACCGGTGCCTCGCGCCGGGCGGCGGCCCGTCGCTCGATACCGCTGTCGATGCGGTGCTTGAGGGCGATGAGCAGCCCGGTGAAGATGAAAGCCCCCGGCGGCAGGATGGCGAGCAGGAAGGGCTGGTAACCCTCCACGAGCACGATCTTCCAGCTCGCGGCCGCCGGGCCGAAGAGCAGGTCCATGTCCGCGAACAGCGCGCCGGTGCCGAAGAGCTCGCGCAGGGCGCCCAGCAACACCAGCACCACCCCGAAGCCCAGGCCCATCATCGCGCCATCGAACACCGATCGCCCGAGCGGATTCTTGCTCGCGTAGCCGTCGGCGCGGCCCAGGATGACGCAGTTGGTGGTAATCAGCGGCAGGAAGATGCCGAGAATCTGGTAGAGCTCATAGGCGTAGGCCTGCATGAGGAGCTCCGTGCAGGTCACCGCCGAGGCGATGATCATCACGAAGGCGGGCAGACGCACCGCGTCGGACACCACGTTGCGGATCAGCGATACGGCGGTATTCGAGCAGACGAGGACGAACAGCGTCGCGGCAGCGAGACCGAGGGCGTTGACCACGCTGGCCGTCACCGCCAGCAGCGGGCAGAGGCCGAGCAGCTGCACCAGTGCCGGGTTGTTCTTCCACAGCCCGTTCAGGGACAGGTCGCGGTAGACGTGCTCACTCATGGGCCTTCCTCCCTCACGGGCCGCTCTCGACAGCCCGGGCCGGTTCCGCCGCGGCGGGCGGGGTAGCGCCGGCAAACAGCGTCGCTTCGTTGGCTTTTACATATTCCAGTGTGCGCCGCGTCGCCGCAACCACCGCCCGCGGCGTGATGGTGGCGCCGGTGAACTGGTCGAAGACGCCCTTGTCCTTGCGCACCTTCCACTGCGCCGGTGCGGGGTTTTCCAGCGAGCGGCCGGCGAAGTCGTCGATCCAGTCGGACTTGCGCCGGTCGACCTTGTCGCCGAGGCCCGGTGTCTCGCGGTGTTCCAGCACGCGCACGCCGGCCACGGTGCCGTCCCGGTCCACGCCCACGACCAGGTCGATGGCACCGCTGTAGCCGTCCGGGGCACGGGCCGGCACCAGCACCGTCTCCACCCGCCCACCGCGGCGCGCGCGGTAGATGGGTCGCGGCTCCGCGAGCTTCAGCTTGTCCTCGCCCACCGGTGCCGGCAGGGTATCGTCCAGCAGCGAGTTGTCGTGGGCCTCCCGGGGGACGATCTCGAGCAGGGCGCGCTCCTCGGCGGCGCGCTGTTCGGCCGCAATGCGCTCACGGGTCTGCAGGTAGGTTCCGGCGATGAGCACAGCGGTGGCGACGGCGAAGGCGCCGAGGATCAGGCCGTTGCGCGTGATCGACTGGCCGAGCACCTTCACGGCCGGCCTCCGCGGGCGTGGCCGTAGCTGCGCGGCTGCGTGTAGTAGTCGATGAAGGGGGCGGCGAAATTCATGATCAGTACGGCGAAGGCCACCGCGTCCGGGTAGTTGCCGCGGGTGCGGATCAGGTAGATGAGCACCCCGATGAGCGCCCCGTAGACCAGGCGCCCGCGCGTCGAGACGGCCGAGGTTACCGGGTCGGTGACGATGAAGAAGGCGCCGAACATCGTCGCCCCGGAGAGCAGGTGGAACAACGGCGAGCCGCCGCTGCCCGGGCCACCGCCGTCGTAGAACAGGGCCGCCATGGCGGCGAGGGCAGCGAGCATCGCCACCGGCGCGTGCCAGGTGAAGATACCGCGGTAGAGCATCCACAGCCCGCCCGCGAGGAAGCCGAGGCTCACCCATTGCCAGCCCACGCCGCCCCAGGCACCGAGCTGCGGCGTAGCTTCGTAAAGCGCCGCGAGGGACTGGTCGCTGTTCTGGCGCAGCAGGTCGAGCGGGGTCGCCATGGTCGCGCCGTCGAAGCTTGCCGGGTCGAAGCAGGCCCGCAGGGCGTCGAGGAGGCCGGGCAGCTCCGCTGTCAGACCGCGCGGCGCCGCCCAGGTCGTCATCTGCACCGGGAAGGAAATGAGCAGGACCACGTAGCCGACCATGGCCGGGTTGAAGGGGTTGTAGCCCAGGCCACCGTAGAGCTGCTTGGCCAGGAGGATGGCGGCGGCGGCGCCTACCGCCAGCAGCCACCAGGGCGAGTAGGGCGGCAGGGCGATGGCGAGGAGGGTGGCCGTCACCACCGCGCTGTGATCGTCGAGGGTACGCAGCACGGGCCGGCCGCGCAGCTTGAGCGCCGCCGCCTCGAAGGCGATGGCAAAGAAGCTGGTGACAGCGATGTTGACGAGCACGCCGGGACCGAAGAACCAGGCCAGCGCCGCGACCCCCGGCAGGGTCGCGAGGAGCACCGTCTGCATGACGCGGGTGGTCGATAGCGGCCCGTGGGCGTGCGGGGAGGTGATGCGCAGCAGGCTCATGCAGGCGTCCTCTTCAGGCTTCTTCGGAGGCGCCCTCGCGGGCTTCCCGGAGTTCCGCCTCGGCCCTGGCGAGCTTTTCTTCCGTCTTCTCGACGCCGCGCTTCAGTGCCTCCGCCACCGAGGCCTCGCCGCCGTCGTAGGCATCGAGCTTCTCGCGGGCCGCGGCGAGGCGTTTGGCGATCGTGTCGACATTGGCGGACAGCGTTGCAAGCCGGTCGGCCGGTTCGCCAGCGGTGCCGGCGGCGAGGGCCGCCTTGCGCGCCTTGGCACGCTCGATGGCGGCCTGGATGGGGTCCGCGGTGGCGGCAGCCTGCGCATCGTCGGTGCCGCCGGCGCCTTCGCTCGCCGCGGCTTCCGCCTTCGCTTTCGCCTTGGCCTCCGCCGCTCTTTTTCGCTCGGCGCGCTTGGCCTCGCGTTCCGCGGCGAGACGCTCCATGCGCGCCTGCCTCGCCTCGAAGCGCTCCCGGGCGTGGTCCGCCTTTTCCGACTCCCGGCGGCGGGCGAGGATGTCGGCCTTGGACGCGCGGTAGTACTGCACCAGCGGGATGTGGCTGGGGCAGACATAGGAGCAGGCGCCGCACTCGATGCAGTCGAAGAGGTTGTGTCCCTCCAGCTTGTCGTATTCCTTGCCCTGGGCAAACCAGTAGAGCTGCTGCGGCAGCAGCGTTGCGGGGCAGGCCTCCGCGCAGAGGCCGCAGCGGATGCAGGCCTGGGCCGGCGGCGGGGTGGGCAGCTCGGCTTCCGTAGGTACCAGCAGGCAATTCGTTGTCTTGACCACCGGGCATGCCGGCTCGGGGATACTGAAGCCCATCATCGGGCCGCCCATGACGAGGCGCCGGGCGCGCTCGCTGTCCACACCGGCGCGCTCGAGCAGCCAGCCCATGGGCGTTCCCAGGAGTACCTCGTAGTTGCCCGGGTGTGCCACGGCCTCGCCGGTTACCGTCGTCACCCGCGACACGAGTGGGCGGCCGAGCGCGACGGCCTCGTGCACGGCCACGGCGGTGCCGACGTTCTGGCAGACCACGCCGATATCGGCGGGGATGCCGCCGCTGGGCACCTGCTTGCCGAGCAGGATCTCGATGAGCTGCTTTTCACCGCCGGAGGGGTACTTGGTGGGGAAGACCACGACCTCCATGTCGCTGTCGGCGGCGGCCCGGACAGCGGCGATCGCCTCCGGCTTGTTGTCCTCGATACCGATGAGAATCTCCCGCGGTGCCAGCAGGTCGGCGAGGATGCGCGTGCCGGCGACGATATCCCCCGCGCGCTCGCGCATGAGCGTGTCATCGGCCGTGATGTAGGGTTCGCACTCGGTGCCGTTGATGATCAGCGTTTCGATGGTCTTGCCGGGCCCCGGCGACAGCTTCACGGCGGTGGGAAAACCGGCACCGCCCATGCCGGCGATGCCCGCGCCCTGGATGCGCTCCCGCAGTTTCGTCGGGTCGGCGCGCTCCGCCTCGGGCAGCGGGGCGAGGGGTGCCCAGGCGTCGGCGCCGTCCGTGTCGATGACGATACAGGGGGCCGGCAGCCCGGACGGATGGGGGACGGGCCGCTCCTCGATCGCGCTCACGGTGCCGGAGGTCGGGGCGTGCACCGGCACGCTGACGAAGCCGTCGGCTTCCGCGAGCAGTTCACCGCCGCGCACGGCCTGGCCCACGCGGACCACCGGCTGCGCCGGCGCGCCGATGTGCTGCGCCAGCGGGAGGACGAGCTGCGGCGGTATTCCCGCCGGCTGGATGGGCGCCGCGAGCGACTGCGCCTTGTTCTCCGGCGGATGGACACCGCCGTGAAAAGCGTGGACCCGCCTCACGCCGCCCGGTCCTGAAGCCGGTCCGTCGCGATCACCTCGACCCGGCCGGCCGCCGGGTCCGGCAGCGGCCAGTGCCAGGTCTTCAGCGTTTCGGCCTGCGGGATCATGTCGATGCAGTCCACGGGGCAGGGTTCCACGCAGAGATCGCAGCCCGTGCATTCGCCGGTGATGACGGTGTGCATCTGCTTGGCCGCGCCGAGGATCGCGTCCACCGGGCAGGCCTGGATGCACTTGGTGCAGCCGATGCACTCGTCCTCGCGGATGTAGGCGACGGACTTCACCGGCGCCTCCTCGCCGTGCTCCGCGTCCAGCGGCTTGGGCTCCACGTCGAGCAGGTCCGCGAGGGCCTGGATACCGGCCTCGCCCCCGGGCGGGCACTGGTTGATCTCGGCCTCGCCGGCGGCGATGGCCTCGGCGTAGGGGCGGCATCCGGGGTAGCCGCACTGCCCGCACTGGGTCTGCGGAAGGATGGCGTTGATCTGGTCGACCACCGGGTTGCCCTCGGTGCGGAAGCGCTCGGCCGCAAAGCCGAGCAGCGCGCCGAAGACGCCGCCCAGGGCCACCAGCGCGAGGACTGCGGCGGCGAGGGGATAGTCGGCGAGCCAGGCCATCACACCAGCCCCGCGAAGCCCATGAAGGCGAGGGACATGAGCCCGGCGGTGATCATGCCGATGGCGGGGCCGGCAAACGGCTGCGGCACATCGGCGACGGCCAGGCGCTCACGCATGGCCGCGAACAGCACCAGTACCAGGGAGAAACCCACGGCGGCGCCGAAGCCGTACAGCAGCGACTGCAGGAAGTCGTGCTCCTTGTTGATGTTGAGCAGCGCTACGCCCAGCACCGCGCAGTTGGTGGTAATCAGGGGCAGGTAGACGCCGAGGACGCGGTGCAGCAGTGGGCTGGACTTGCGCACGACCATCTCCGTGAACTGCACCACCACGGCGATCACCAGGATGAAGGAGATGGTGCGCAGGTAGCCGAGGCCCAGCGGCTCCAGGATGAAGTTGTAGACCAGGTAGCTGCTGGCGGCGGCGAGGGTGAGCACGAAGGTGGTCGCGAGGGACATGCCCATGGCCGTCTCGAGCTTGTTGGAGACGCCCATGAAGGGGCACAGGCCCAGGAACTGGACCAGAACGAAGTTGTTGACCAGGATAGCCCCGATCAGGAGCACCGAGTATTCCGCGAGCATGCTGTCCCCGTCCGGTTCCGCCGCGCCGCGTGCGTCGAGGCCGGGGCGACTTCCTGTGCGGACCCTGTTCGCGATGACGAATCCGCAATGGCTTGTGCGCAATGTTCTGTGCGCGGTGGCTTGAACACACCGAATCGCGCGCAATGGTAAGGAAGCCGGCCCGGCGACACAACGACCATTCCGAGCTAAGTATATAACCGCCCGGGCCGCTGAAAAGTGATCTGGCGCAAGGTCCGGGCGCTTAAAAAACCGCGCCCCCGGCAGGGGTTTAGGTCACCCGCTGCCCCGGTATCGCGCCGCTGTCGACGGAGAGCAGGAAGATCTCCTCGCCGCCCGGGCCCGCAGCCAGCACCATCCCCTCGGAGGTGCCGAAGCGCATTTTCCTCGGCGCGAGGTTGGCGACCACGACGGCCAGGCGTCCCTCGAGGGCCGCCGGGTCGTACGCCGCGCGGATCCCGGAGAGCACCTCGCGCTCGCCGAGCTCGCCGAGGTCCAGGCTCAGGCGCAGCAGCTTGTCGGCGCCCTCCACCCGCTCGGCGCGTTGGATCCGGGCGACGCGCAGATCGACACGCATGAAATCGTCGATGCTGATCGTGTCGGCGAGCGCGTTCGGGTCCGGCGCCTGCCCCGGTTTCTCCTTCGCTTTCCCTGCCTTGCCGTCTTTCGCCCGCTTGCTGTCCCGCGTGGCGTCCTGCTTTTCCTGCCCGCCGCTGTCTGCCGCCGGCTCCGCCTCGCGGCCGGCCGCGAGGAGCGCGTCCACGGCCGTCGGGTCCACCCGGGTCATCAGCGGGGTGAAGGCGCGCAGCTGGTGCCCGAGGAGCGGCTGGTCGAGCTCCGGCCAGTCCAGCGAGGCGTTGAGGAAGTTCTCGGCGCGGGCGGCCATGGCCGGGAGCACCGGCTTCAGGTAGACCATGATCACCCGGAACAGGTTGATGCCCATGGAACAGACGGCCTGCACCTCGGCGGCGTTTGCCGGGTCCCGGGCGAGCACCCAGGGCTTGTGGTGATCGATGTACTGGTTGGCCCGGTCGGCGAGCGCCACGACGTCGCGCATGGCCTTGCCGAACTCCCGCTCCTCGTAGCGCGCGGCGATCTGCTCACCCGCGGCGATGAACTCGTCGAGCAGGGCCGGTTCGGCGCAGTCGTCGGTGAGCCAGTTGTCGTGGCCCTTCTTGAGGAAGCCGGCGCAGCGGCTGGCGATGTTCACGACCTTGCCGACCAGGTCCGAGTTCACCCGCTGGACGAAGTCCTCGAAGTTCAGGTCGATGTCGTCCACCCCGCCGCCGAGCTTGGCCGCGAAGTAGTAGCGCAGGTATTCGGCGTCGAGGTGGTCCAGGTAGCTGCGGGCGTTGATGAAGGTGCCGCGGCTCTTCGACATCTTGGTGCCGTTCACGGTGAGGAAGCCGTGGGCGAACACGCCGGTGGGCGTGCGCAGGCCGGAGGCGTGAAGCATCGCCGGCCAGAACAGGCCGTGGAAGTTGATGATGTCCTTGCCGATGAAGTGATACAGCTCCGTGTCGTGGCCGGGCCGCCAGAAGCGGTCGAAGGCCACCCCTTCCCGGTCGCAGTAGTCCTGGAAGCTGCCCATGTAGCCGATGGGGGCGTCCAGCCAGACGTAGAAGTACTTGTCGCTCTCCCCGGGGATGCGGAAGCCGAAGTAGGGCGCGTCGCGGCTGATGTCCCAGGCCTGCAGGCCCGCATCGGTCCACTCGCGCAGCTTGTTGGCGATGGCCGGCTGCAGGGTGCCCGAGCCGATCCACTCCCGCAGCATGTCCTCGAGCTTGTCGAGCGAGAGGAAGAAATGCCGGGACTGCTTCTCCACGGGCGTCGCCCCGGAGAGCGCGGAGACCGGGTCGATGAGTTCGGCGGGGGTGTAGGTGGCGCCGCAGGCCTCGCAGTTGTCGCCGTACTGGTCTGGCGCGTGGCAGCGCGGGCAGGTACCCTTGATGAAGCGATCCGCCAGGAACAGGCCTTTCTCCGGGTCGAAAGCCTGGGTGATCTCGCGCTCGACGATGTGGCCACCGTCCCGGAGCTTGCCGTAGATGTACTCGCACCAGTGCCGGTTCTCGTCCGAGTGCGTCGTGTAGTAGTTGTCGAAGCTGATCAGGAAATCGTCGGCGTCGCGGCTGTGCTCGGCGTGGATGCGGGTGATCTGCGCTTCCGGGGTGATGCCCTGGCGCTCGGCGCTGAGCATGATGGCGGTGCCGTGGGCATCGTCGGCGCAGACATAGTGGCACTCGTGCCCCCGGGAGCGCTGGAAGCGCACCCAGATGTCCGTCTGCACCTGCTCCAGGAGGTGGCCGAGGTGCAGCGGCCCGTTGGCGTAGGGCAGGGCGCTGGTCACCAGGATGCTGCGCTTTTGGGCACTCATGGACGCGGTCCGGCTCGGAAAAAAGGGGCGCCACTATAGCGGTTTTGCAGGGCCTTTTCACGCTGCCGACGGCCCGTGCTGCCGGGCTCTGCGGTGCATTGTGTGCGCTTTCGCGAGTCCCTATACTGCGCCTTCTTCAAGCCCACCCCGAAGCACGCGAGTCCTGCCATGCAGTCCATTCGCCACCTCATCGCCGTCGCCTCCGGCAAGGGCGGCGTCGGCAAGTCCACGGTCACCGTGAACCTCGCCCTGGCCCTGGCCGCCGAGGGCGCGCGGGTGGGCCTGCTAGACGCCGACATCTACGGACCGAGCCAGCCGATGATGCTCGGCCTTCCCGAGGGTACGCGGCCGGACACGGAGGACGGCCAGTGGCTGCTGCCGGTGCCGGCCCAGGGTCTTGCGACCATGTCCATGGGCTACCTCGCGAACGAGCGCACCCCTATGGTCTGGCGCGGGCCGATGGCCGGCGGGGCGCTGGCGCAGATGCTCGAGCAGACGCGCTGGGGCGAGCTGGACTACCTGCTCATCGACATGCCGCCGGGGACCGGCGACATCCAGCTCACGCTGGCGCAGAAGGCGAAGCTCACCGGCGCGGTAATCGTGACCACGCCGCAGGACATCGCCCTGCTCGATGCGCGCAAGGGCATCGAAATGTTTCAAAAGGTAGAAGTCCCGGTGTTGGGACTGATTGAGAATATGGCGGCTCATGTCTGCTCTGAGTGCGGGCACGTGGAGCCGCTCTTCGGCGAGGCGGGTGGTCAGCAGCTGGCCGCGCGTTATGAAGTGCCGTTGCTGGGTCAAATCCCGCTCCACAAGGCCATACGCGAGCACTCTGATGCGGGTCAGCCGGTCGTCTTGGCGGAGCCAGACGGCCCGATCGCGGAAATCTACCGCAGCGCCGCAACGCAACTGATGGCTGTTCTAGGTCAACAGCAGCCCGCTGCGGCACCCGTTATCAGCATGGGTGATTGAGTCAGCTTCATCACCCGCACCGAGCAGCAGGAGAATACCTTTGAGTATCAAATCAGATCGATGGATTCGCCGCATGGCAGAGCAGGAGGGCATGATCGAGCCTTTCGCCCACGACCAAATCCGGATGGATGGTGATCGGCGGCTGATTTCCTATGGTACGTCGAGCTACGGCTACGACGTGCGCTGCTCGCGAGAGTTCAAGGTCTTTACCAATATCCACTCAGCGACGGTCGACCCCAAGCATTTCGACGAGGACAGTTTTGTCCACGTTGAAGGGGACGTCTGCGTGATTCCCCCCTACTCCTTTGCGCTCGCCTGCACGGTGGAGTACTTCCGCATCCCGCGCAATGTGTTGACTATTTGCTTGGGCAAATCGACCTATGCGCGCTGCGGCATCATCGTGAATGTGACGCCACTCGAGCCCGAGTGGGAGGGCCACGTCACACTGGAGTTCTCCAACACCACGACCCTGCCCGCAAAGATCTACGCCAACGAGGGTGTCGCACAAATGCTGTTCTTTGAGTCTGATGAGGTGTGTGAGACCAGCTATGCCGACCGCGGCGGCAAGTATCAGGGCCAGCGGGGTGTCACCTTACCCAGAGCCTAGGTGCGGCGAGCAGTGAACGCGGCTCGGGGGGCAGTGAGTAATGAACAGAGCCCGGACAGACTCGGCGGTGACAGTGAGCGGTGAAAAGCGCGGTCTTCACGTCGGTCTCAGGTCTGCTGGACTAGGGCACTGCCCCGGAGACGGCCCGCCCTTCAATAGTGGCACTGTGCAACTGAATTACCGTCTTCGACCCTTTTTCCACATGTTCCGTGCGGACCATCAGAAAGTCATGGTCGACCGCGAGCCAGGTATCCGAACTGCGCTCGTCGGGCTCATCGTGAATCAGCCGGTAGTGAACGGTATTGAGCCCGCCGACCGGTGTCTCGATCACAGTAGTGTCGATCAAATCAAAATGCTTTAACTTAATTTTCGGTCCATCGACGATGTAGAGGGAGATGCGCTCCGGCGGCGCCTCTGCGAGCAACAGCTTCAGTCGCACCTGTTCTTGTTGGCTGAGGCGATCCAGCACCTCAGGTGACCAGGGGTGTTCGGTCCACTCCTTTTTCCTCAGGCTGCGTATCGTCCCCGCCTCCTCATCAAAGAGCACCTCGCGGCGGCGGTTACTGATACCACTCAATTGGTAAATGAATTGTTTCCCGACGATACGATCGCCCTCCACAGAGAAGTCAGAGTCTTC
>CAJWWA010000094.1 GCA_913048495.1 uncultured Halieaceae bacterium | reverse complement strand
TACTCCCCGATCGGCGGGCTCGGCCCGACCCGGTCAGGAGGCGGCGCGGTCGGGCCGCTGGGCGCTCCGGGACAACACCGTCGGCGCTCCGCCCTGAAGAGCCTCCAGATCGACGACCACGCGGCCGGCGTCATCGTCGCCCGGGAGTTCGTACATCGCGTCGAGGAGTACCTCCTCAAGGATGGCCCGCAGACCACGCGCTCCGGTCCCCCGCTCGAGGGCCTGCTCGGCAATGGTCGCGTGGGCTGGGCGGTGGTGGCGGAGGGCATCGAGCCGGCGCCGGAGGCGCGGCTGGGTACCTATATCGAGCTGGTAGCGGGCCGGCAGCTCGTCGCCGGGGATGAGTACGCGGCGGTCCTCGGCGCGGGGGTGGCGGAGGCGCTGGCCGTCGCCGTCGGTGACTGGGTCACGCTCACGACCACGACGGCGGCCGGTGCGATCAACCTGCTCGAGTTCGAGGTGGTGGGCGTTTTCCGCAGCTTCTCCAAGGACTACGACGCGCGCGCGGTGCGTGTACCCCTGCCGGCGGCGCAGCGCCTGCTGGACAGCCCGGGCGTGCATGTCGCGGTCATCCACCTGGCCGATACCGCGGCCACGGACCGGGTCGCCGCGACCCTGCGCAGCAGCCTGGGTGACGGCTGGCGCGTACGCGACTGGCGCGAGCTGAATCCCTTCTACCGGCAGACGGTTCAGCTTTACCGGCAGCAGTTCGGCTTCCTCGTGGTGGTGATCCTGCTCGCGGTGCTGCTCTCGGTCGGCAACGCGGTGAACATGGGGGTCCACGAGCGCGCCGCCGAGTTCGGCACCCTGCGTGCCTGCGGGTCCCGGGGCGGCCTGGTACGCAACCTGGTGCTGGCAGAGAGTGCGATGCTGGGGCTCGCGGGCGCGCTGCTCGGGGTCGCGCTGGGGAACGGCCTGGCGCTGGCGATCTCGGCGATGGGGATACCCATGCCGCCGCCGCCGAATTCGGACATCGCCTACGTGGCTCTGGTGCGCCTGAGCCTGCCGGTCAGCGCGCTGGCCGCGCTCACCGGCTTCCTCGCGCCGGTGCTCGCGGCGGTGGGCCCGGCGCGCCGGGCGGCCCGGCGCGACATCGCCGACGCCCTGCGCCAGGCGGTCTAGGCCCGGCCTACAGGCGCTGCAGGTACTGCTGCGTGAACAGCTTGTCCGGGAACTCGCGCAGGACCATCGTCTCGTATTCCAGCACCGAGTACTCGCCTTCCTTGACGGCGTCCTCGATGACCAGCCGCGTCGGTCGCAGGCGGCCCGCGAGTTCCCGGAACCGGTCATAGCGCGCGGTTTTCAGTAGACGCCCGGAGACGGCGTAGAACTCGGCCTTCACCGGGCGGCTGTCTTCGGCGGCGACCCAGTAGCGCACCCGGGCGTAGGTCACGTCCCGGCCCCGGGCCGCCAGGTCGAGCACGTGGCAATCGACGCCGTCCACGCTCTCCTTGCCGGCCAGGCTGGCGTCGTAGTCGCCGGCGAAGTTGGCCCGGGCGAGGTCACCGTTGGCCACCTGGCCGGTGAGCCGCTGCGACAGAGACAGGCGCACCGGCTGCGAGACGGCGGGCAGGAAGATCCACAGGTCGCGCTCGCGCATGAGCAGCGCCTGGCCGCGCTCGGCCGCTGGCTCCTCGGTGAGCACTACCGTGTAGTCATTGCCCCGGGACATGACCCGGTAGACGCGGGGAATGCCCGCCTCCTCACCCTCGAAGTTCACCACGGTGAGCCGGGTTTCGAAGCTCTCCCGGGGGAAGCGGATGGCGTCGGCCTCGGTGAGCAGCGCGGCGGGGTCCGGCGCCTCTCCCGCGGGTGCTGGAGCTTCCCCGGCGCCGGCGGTGCCGGCGAGTAGGGCATATGCCACGATCAGGGCATTGCACAGCCTTCCATAACAGCGGTACATGTCTGTTATCCTTGAAGATTCCTGTGGATTCTGGCGCGGTGCCATGGCCCTTGTAAAGGTCGAGAACGTCCGCAAGCGGTATGCGCTCGGGGCGGCCAGCGTGCTCGCCCTCAACGGCGTCAGTACCGAGGTCGAGGAGGGCGCCTTCCTGGCGATCGCCGGGCCCTCGGGCAGCGGCAAGTCTACGCTTCTCAATATCATCGGCTGCATCGATACGGCAGACGAGGGCTCGGTGATGATCGACGGGGTCGATGTCTCCGGCCAGGACCCGGACGCCCTCGCGGATCTCCGCGCCCGCCGTATCGGTTTCATCTTCCAGACCTTCAACCTCCTGCCGGTGCTCTCGGCCCTCGAGAACGTCGAGTTTCCCCTGCTGCACCTGCGCGAGCTGTCGCGCGCCGAGCGCCGGGAGCGCGCGATGCACTACCTCGAGGTCGTCGGTCTCGGCGACCGGGCGGGCAACCGGCCGAACCAGCTGTCCGGCGGGCAGCGCCAGCGGGTCGCCATCGCCCGCCCCCTCGCCACCCGGCCGCGGCTGGTGCTGGCGGATGAACCCACCGCCAACCTCGACCGGGCGACGGGCCGCGAGATCCTGGACTTGATGCAGGGCATCAACCGGGACACGGGCACGACTTTCATCTTCTCGACCCACGACAGCCAGGTGATGGCCATCGCGGACCGGCTGCTGCACATGGTCGACGGCCGCCTCGCAGAAGCATCCGCAACACAGGCTGCGTCGTGAAAGCTGCGCCGTCGGCGCTGGTCGCCGTACTCCTCGCCGCGCTTGCCGGGCCGCCCCCGGCCGCCGCGGACCCGGCCGGGGTGCGCGTCGGTCGTGAGCCGGGCAGGACCCGCGTGGTGCTCGACCTCGACGCGCCGCCCAGCTACCGGCATTTCCTGCTCAGCGCGCCGGACCGCGCAGTGTTCGACATCGAGGGCGTGGTTCTTGCCGAGCCTCCGTCCCCCGCCGAATTCATCGGCTCGCCGGTGGCGCAGCTACGCGCTGCGCCGCGTGACGACGGCAGCGTTCGCATCGTGCTCGACCTCACCCGGGAGGACCTGCGCATCGAGCATTTCACATTGCGCCCCTACGCCGGGCGCGGCGACCGGCTGGTTATCGACATCTATGAACCGGAAGTTGTCGCCGACGCAGGGGCCGATCCTGCCGGGGGCGAGGTGGGAACCGGGACGACCCCGGCAGCGGAACCGCCAACGGGGACGAGTGCCGGGGAAGCTGCCGTGGCGCCTGCATCGACGATTCCGGCCGGGGACCCGGCTTCGGCTGGAGCTTCAGGTGAAGCTTCGGCGCAGACGACGAGGCAAGCCGCGCCGGCAGCTCCCGAAGATGGACCGTCCGCGGCAGGTTCCGTCGCCGCTGCAGACACCACGACGCAAGCGGCAGGTGCGGGCGAAGCACTGGAACCACTCCCGGGCCTGGGCGGCGACGAGGCCTTCAGCCTGCGGCCCCGGGGTTATGCGGAATTCTCGGCGGCCAGGACCTGGCCCGGCGAGGACCGCTGGTCCAAGCTGCGGGCGCGGGTCGAGTACGGCGCGGACGGCCGTTTCGACAACGGCGCGCGCTTCCGCCTGGTCGCCCGGGCGGAGACGGATGCCGCCTACACCGTCGAAGACGATTTCTATCCCAAGCCCGTGCGCGACGACCAGCGGGCGGAGGTCACCCTGCGCGAGGCCTACCTGGACCTGCCGCTGGGGGACTGGGAACTCCGCCTCGGCCGCCAGCACGTGGTCTGGGGCGAGATGGTCGGCCTGTTCCTGGCCGACGTGGTCTCCGCCAAGGACACGCGCGAGTTCTACCTGCAGGACTTCGAGGCGATCCGTCTGCCGCAGTGGGCGGTTCGCGCCGAGCGCTTCGGCGCCAACAGTCATCTCGAACTGCTCTGGGTGCCCTGGCCGACCTACGACAACGTCGGCAGGCCGGGGGCGAACTTCTACCCCTTTCCCGGGCTCGAGGGCCCGGTACCGGACGTGACGCCGGACCGGGACGACCCCGAAAACCACGGCCTCGGCGCCCGCTATTCGCTGCTCGTCGATGGTTGGGACCTGTCCGGCTTCTACTACCGCAGCACCGACGTGGCGCCCACGCTGTACCTGCCGGAATCCGGCCCGGAGCTGCGCCACGACCGCATCCACCAACTGGGCGCGACCTTCTCCAAGGACCTTCGCGGCTACGTGCTCAAGGGCGAGGCGGTGTACACCGCCGGGCGGGCCTTCACCTCGCTGGACCCGCTGGCTGCACTCGGTGTCGAGCACAGCGACGCCCTCGACTACATCGTCGGCGTGACCCTGCCGCGCGATGACTGGAACTTCGACTTCCAGCTCTACGGCAGCCATCGTTTCGGGCACGAAGAGGGTATGCTCTATGACGCGCACGAGTTCGGCGCCACGCTGCTCGCCGGCTACCAGTTCGATGAGCGCCTGGAGGCGCAGGTGCTCTACCTGGCCGGCTTCAACCGCAGTGACCGGTCGTTCCAGGGCTGGCTGGGCTGGCGTTTCGCGCCGTCCTGGCGGCTGCGTTTCGGGGTGGACTGGTTCGACGGCGAGGAGATCGGCTTCTTCGGCCGCTACGACGACCAGGACCGGGTCTACCTCGAGCTGAAGCGCTGGTTCTGAGCGCGGCAGGGGGAACTGTGAACTGCAACGCATTTTGCGCCTTGGCCGCCGGCAGGCCATGGCCTAGAGTGATAAGGATAAGCCTGCAAGGAGTGCTCCCATGCCCCACCCGCGCCGTGCCCTGACCATCAGGCGTACCCTGCTCGCCGCCAGCCTTGCGCTGCTCACTGCGTGCGGTGAGAACCTCAGCCGCGAAGAACTTCTGGACCGGGCCCGCGGGGCCCTCGCGGAGGGCCGGATCAATGCGGCCGTGGTTGACGTGAAGACGGCCCTGCAGGAAGCGCCCCGCGACGCCGCGGGCCGGCGCCTTTACGGCGAGATCCTCCTGCAGCAGCGCAACCTGCCGCAGGCGGCGGAGGAGCTCCGGCGCTCGCTGGATGCGACCTTCGACCCGCAGGTGGCGGTGCTCTACGCGAGTACCCTCGTCGATGCCGGCGAGCCTCAGGAAGTCGTTGACCTTGCGGCCGAGGGGTTCTTCGATGCGGTGGCCGATGATCCGGCCTACCTGGCGGCCCGGGCGCGCGCCGAGGCCGGCGACGGCAATTTCTTTGCCGCTGCCGAAACGCTGGACGAGGCCGAGGCCATCAACAGCGACCTGCCGGCCGTGCGTCGTGCCCGCGCGCTGGTGCTCGCGCAGCACACGGGAGACCTGGCAGCGGCGGCCGGGCTGCTCGAGGAGCTCGTGGCGGAGCATCCCGAAGACGCAGACGCGTGGAGTCTCTACGCGTCTATCCTGCAGGCTCAGGATAAGCCCGCAGAGGCCGAGCAGGCCTTTGCGCGGGCCGGGGAGATCAACCGCTTCCGCTTCCCCGACCGCCTCAATCACATGGTCCTGCTGATCGAGCAGGAGAAGTACGATGAAGCCGAGGCCGTTCTCGCCGAGCTCGACAAGCTGTTGCCGGACAACCCGGGCGTGAACTACGCCCAGGCCCGGCTCGCCATGGCCGAGGGCAATGCGGACAAGGCCGTCGAGGAACTGGACGCGGTACTCAAGGTCTCGCCGCAGCACACGCCCAGTCTCTATCTCGCCGCCAACGCCAACCTGCGCCGGGGCAACCTGGCCACCGCGCAGTCGCAGCTCGAGTCCTTCCTTGCCGTGCGTCCGCGCAACATCAATGCGCGGCTGATGCTGGCGACGATCCACCTGCAACAGGGACAGGCGGGCAGGACTCTTGCCACGACACGAGAGGTGCTGGAAGCCCAGCCGGAGAACGAGACGGCGAGGGTACTCTACGCCCGCGCGCTCGCTGCGGAGGGCCGCTTCGAGGAGAGCGCCACGGCCTATGCGGATCTCGTCGCGGTCAACACCGATTCCGCGCCCTTGCGCGCCGAGTATGGCGAGGCGCTGCTCCGCGCCGGAAAAGCCGAGCGCGGCGCCGCGGAAATGGCCAGGGCCATCGAACTGGCGCCGGATGACGCCAACCTGCGCAGCCGCCTGGTCAACGCGCGCATCCAGCTCGGGGAGGCCGATGCCGCTCGGGAGGATATCGCCGCCTTCAGCGCCGCTTTCCCGGGAAGCCCCGAGCCCGCGCTGCTGCTGGCCCGGGTCTCCCTCAGCGAGCAGGACACGGAGGGTGCCCGCCAGCACCTGCGGGAAGCGCTTGATGCGGACCCCGGCAATGCCGCGGCGCGGCGCGGCCTCGCGGGACTGGCCATGCTCGAGCGCGACCCTGACCAGGCTGCTGCCGTGCTCAGCGAGGATCTCGACAAGGAAAAGCCCGACCTGCAGAACCTGCTGGGACTCGCCGCCGTGGAGGAGAGTCGCGGTGACCTGGCCGCGATGGAGCGGGTGCTACGACGGGCCATCAAGGCCTACCCGGATGAGCTCGCGCCGCGGCTGTTGCTGGCGCGGCACACCTTCCAGGACAACCGCCCGGGTGAGACCGTCGATCTGCTGACCACCGTGCGTGAGCGCTACGCGGAGGACCCGCGGCTGCAGCAGTTGCTCGTCGGCGCCTTCCTCAAGCTGGAGCAGCCCGGGGCCGCCGTCAATGCCGGCCGTCAGCTGGCCCGCCTGCTGCCCGACGACCCGCTTGCGCTGCGCCTCGCCGCCCAGGCGGAGCGGCTCGACGAGAACCTGCCCGAGGCGGCAGAACTGCTGCGCAAGGCGGTGAAGCTGGCCCCGGACGACATCCAGACGCGCAAGCTGCTCATCGAGACCCTGTTCCTGCAGGGCGACCTCGAGGGCACCAGCGAGGAACTCGCGAAGCTGCCGGAATCCTTCTCGGGCGCCGACCTGATCGACTTCGCCCGCGGCCGCCTCGCCCTGAGCCTGGGCGATGCGGAAGCGGCGGAGCGCCTGCTGCGCCGCGCTCACCAGCGCCAGCCAAACAGTGCGAGTATGCTGTTCCTGAGCTCAGCCCTGCTGCAGGCCGGCAAGGGGGATGAGGCGCTGGAGATGCTCGAGAGCTGGGCGAAGGCGAACCCGGAGGACGGCGTGATCCTGAACCAGCTCGGCTCCCTGCGCGCCGTGCGCGGGGAGGACGAGGCCGCTGCGGCCATCTACGGGAAGCTTCTAGAGCTCTACCCGGACGATGTGATCTCCATGAATAACCTGGCCTGGTCGCTTCGCGAGCAGGACCCGGACCGTGCCCTGGCACTGGTGGACAAGGCACTTGAGAAAGCCCCGGGTAACCCGGCGATCCTCGACACGAAGGCGATGGCGCTGATGTACGCCGGCGAGTTTGACGCCGCGCTCGCCACGCTCGACGAGGTGGCCGGCAGTGCCGGCGAGGTACCCCCGGTCACCTTCCACCGCGCGCAGGTGCTGGCCGCGGCCGGGCGCAAAGAAGAGGCCAGGGCGCTGCTGGAGAAACTCGTGGCCGGCCAGCCTTTCGCTGAGCAGAAGAAAGCGCAGGCCCTGCTCGAGACGCTTTAGGTAGCAGAGCCGGATCGGCTGCTCAGCGGATAATACGGTCTCAGTACGTCTCGCACCTGTCGGGAAACTTTACAGGTGATTCGGGTCTTCCGTCATCCGGCCTCGTAACCTATTGAAAAACAACGCATATCAGCCCGTTTAATTTTTGGCACGCGAATTGCAATGTAATGACCGTATAGACTGTAATTGCCGGAAAGCCCGAGCCGCCCGGCACACACCGTACGGAGAACCTCACCATGGCGTCACACTCCATCCGCAAGAAGCTCCTGGCCGGCGTAGCCGGGCTCGCTATCGGCCTGGGCGCCGCGAGTGCCAACGCTGCGCTGCTGGGTGTCAGCTCGATTCTCATCAGCAACGCGGGCGTTCCCGATGGCTGGCTGCAGGTGGCCGAGTTCGAGGCTTATGAACTGGGCACAGGTACTAATGTCGCGCTGGCGGCAACGGCCTCGGCGCCCGATTCCTGGAATGGCTTCTCCACGCCGGACAAGGCCATCGATGGAAACACCGACGGTAACTTCTTCAACCAGAGCGTATTCCATGAGGGCAACCCGCGCACCGGCGACACGCTGACCATTACCCTGGCGGCCGTCACGGACCTGAGCGGCTTCGCCATCTACGGGCGTACCGACTGCTGCTCTGCACGGGATGTCTACAACATCGATTTCCTGGATGCCGCGGGCGCGACGCTGTTCTCGGCGACCGATGTGGATGCCACGGCCGGCAGCGACCACGTGGCGCGGTTCCAGTTTCCCTCCCAGCAGGTTCCTGCGCCGGGTGTGCTGGCGCTGTTCGGCCTGGGTGCCCTTCTCCTCGGTGCGCGGACGGCTCTGCGCCGCGCCCGGCTTTCAGCCTGAGCGACTATCAGCCTGAGTTACCGGGGCCCGGCGCTCGCCGGCCCCGGCCCAAGATAGGGTAGCGCGGGGTAGGGCGGGACGCCCAGTGACTCGCGCGCCTCCTCCCGGTCTCCGCCGCGCAGCCTGATCCCCACGTAGATGTTTCCCACCGCCTGAACGGGCACCTCAAGCCCCAGCCGCAGTAGCCGGCTTCTGTACTTCCGGTCGTTGTAGAAGGTGACGTTCCTGAGGATGACCCGGTCCCCTGGCCCTGCCTTCCTTGCCTCCGGCAGTTCGAGACCGTAGCCGATCAGGTCGCCGTTCTCGCTGAGCGGGCCCTCGCCCAGCACCGAGCGCTCAATCTGCAACAGGCCTGCCTCCGGCACATCGACCAGCCGGCTGTCGCGGGCACCGAGAGAGGCGATCAGGCTGTCCATGATCAGCGTACGGGACGCCCGGCTCTTGAGCTCGTGGCCGGCGTTTCGCGCACGCAGGCTCCAGCTGCGAACAAACTCCAGCTCCCCGCTGTTGACGTAGACGTTGTGGCCAAGGGTATCGCTGCCTTCCACGCCGTTGTCGTGGAGGTAGCTGTCGATGATGCGGATGCGTCCGCCAGCGTGGCCCGTCAGTACGCCCATCTGCGCATGGTGGAAATGCACGCCGCGGAGGGTCACATCGCCCCGGTCCTGTCGTACGCAGGCACCGTTACCGTCGCTGACCCGGATGCCGTGACACGCGAGCCCGTCGATGGTGACGTCGGCGCGGACGACGATGGCGCCCTTGCCGCCGGTGCTGGTCTCCACCAGCGTCGCCCCCGGCTCGGCGACCAGGGTCAGGCCCGGCTTGCCGATCGTCACTGCCTGGCGGTAGTCGCCGCGCCTGAGCAGGATCGTGCCTCCGGGGCGGGACTGGCGCACCGCCTCGGCCAGGCTGTCGGTAGCGCAGCCCTCGTTATCCCCGCTCTGCGGCAGGGTTTCACAGGCGATGACGACGCTCGGTGCCTGCAGCAGCGCGAGCGCCCGGTTGCCCTCGCTGCGGATACCGCGGTCTGCGCTGACCGCGATCCCGCCGACGATGGTCACGCCGTCGAGCAGTGCCGCGGGGTTCGGCGCATCGCCGCCGCGGGTGCTGGCCAGCTGTCGCACGGTTGAGGCAAACACGTTGCTGGCGACGAAGGCGCCCGCGCCCGGGCCGAGTTCGACCGGGGGCGGGCAGGCGCGGCCGGCGCAGCGGGTGCGGATAACCAGGTTGCGCATCGCCCAGTAGGCGCCCTTGACGCTGATAGCGCCGGGAGCGGTGGTCACCAGCACGCTGTCGCCCAGGCGCTCGCTGCCGAGCACGACCGGGGCGGCGGCGCTGGCACCGGCTTCACCGAGCCGCAGGGGCTCGGCAAGGCGATAGCTGCCGGGCGCGAGCAGAATCAGCGTCCCCGGCGTCGCTTCGGCAACGGCACGCCGGAGTGCAGCCGTCGACGCGACGCGCACCTCCCGGGCATGGTCCGGCGGCTCGGCGAGCTTCCAGCGGTTCTCGTCCGTGCGTGATAGCGGGCTGCCGTGGCGGTCATAGCGCGGCCCCGCGTCCCCGCGCAGGGAGCTGGCGCCCGCGCCGCGCCATGGGGGCAGGATGCGTTGGAGATCGACTGCGTTTGGTTCCGCCTGTCCATTGCTCAGGCTGGCCGGCAGGATGCGGCGCAGGGTGGTGGCGACGTCCACGCCAGCGCGTTGCTCGACGGCTAGAATCAGCTGCTCGCCATAATAGCCCGGCGTCACGCCGGTTGAGCGGAAATGTCCGTAAAGCAGCCCTGCGCCAAGGGCAGGCAACACCAGGAGCGAGGTGACGACGACCCTGGACATCCTCGCGGCCTGGCTAACGCGTGTTGTCACCTGCCGTTGTCGCTGCAGCCGCGCGGGTAGGGCTGCTGCGGTCGCGCGGGGAAGAAGATCCCCGGCGCATCGAGCGCCGGGGCGTTTCTCAGATCGTCACCGGTTCGGGCGTGTTAACGAAGGTACACTCCGCGGTCTGCCCCTCGGCCAGCGTGATCGTGATGCTGTTGCCGTTCTGCACGAACTCGACCTCGGTGCCGCAGTCAACGGACTCCAGTTCCCATCCATCGGCCGGTAGCTCGCTGATGGTGTAGTCGCCGGGTTCCAGCGGGCTCAGCGTAAACGATTCCCCGTCCTCGAGGTCCTCGGTCGCCCCGGACGGCTTGGTAAACGTGAACGTGATGCCCTCAAGCTCGGGATCCGGAACGGCATCCTTGGTGATGATGATCGAGCCCGGCGAATCGGGGATGTCGCCGAATACCGCTGTCGTGTGCGAGATTTCCTTGCAGTCACGCCCGGTGCCACCACCCGAGATCGTCACGCTCTCGCAGCCCTCGCCCCAGGCGACGGTGTAGCAGCCGTCCGTCACCGGCTCTTCACCGCAGTTAAAGCCGTCCTCCGGGTTCCCGGCATCGAAGTAGAATCGATCCTGCCCCGCCTTGATACAGACCTGGGTGATCTCGATCCCGCTGCCCGGGTTGTAGGTCTGGTTGCCCATGCCCTCGATTTTCTGGTCGCCCTGGCAGACCTGGTCGGGATTGCCGCCGCCACGGTTTTCGGCCTGTGCCCGCTCGGCGCGTTCCGGTTTGCCCTTGGCTGCCTCGGTCACGGCTGCGCCCCCGAGGGCGAGCAGGACGAGGCAGGCGCCCGCCGTCGCCCTGTGCAGGGCT
>CAJWWA010000093.1 GCA_913048495.1 uncultured Halieaceae bacterium | reverse complement strand
GGGGGGGGGGGGGGGGGAGCCGCTGGCGCTGGCCACGCCGCCGCTGGTGGAGGCCGCCCGCTGGGCCGACTACGCCATCGGCTTCGAGGACGGCGATGGCGACCCGGAGACCGCGGTCATCGCGCGGCGCGGGTCGAGCAGCTGGCGCCTCGCCGTCTCCGGCAGGCCCGCGCACTCCTCGCAGATCTTCCGGCCCGATATCGGCTACGGCGCCGCCTTTGAGCTGGCGCGGATCCTCGATGGCTGGCGCCAGGCGCTCGCCGGCGAGGAGAACCTCACCTTCAATGCCGGGCTTGCGCTCGCGGGGACGGAGCTCAGCCACGAGCCGGCGCGGACCCGGGGCGTGGCCTTCGGCAAGGACAACGTGATTCCCCAGGCGGCGCTCGCCAGCGGCGGTATCCGCGCCCTCACGCCCGGCCAGCTGAAGCGGGCCGTTGCCACCATGGAGCGGATCACCGGCGAGCACCTCGCCGGCACCGGGGCCCGCTTCGAGTTCACGGAGGGTTATCCGCCCATGCCGCCCACGGCGGGTAACGAGGCGCTGCTGGCGCTTTACAGCGCGGGCAGCGAAGCCCTCGGCTTCGGCCCGGTGCGGGCGGTGAACCCGCGGCGGGCCGGCGCGGCGGACATCTCCTTTGCCGCTCCTTACGTGCGCGCCGCCATCGACGGCCTCGGATTGATGGGGGAGGGCGGCCACACGGTGGAGGAGACCGCGACCATGGCCACCCTGGCCAGCCAGGGCAAGCGCGCGGCGCTGCTCATGCTGGCGCTGGCGCGAGGAGCGGGTCCGCAGTGAGCGGGAAGCGGTCGTCGGCGAAGACCAGCTCCAGGGGCTTCTCCGGGTGCGCCACACCGCGCAGGAGGTGCAGGGCGCCGGCGTGGTCCTCCACCAGCGCCGTGCAGTTCTCCACCCAGTCGCCGTCGTTGCAGTAGAGGACACCCTCGATCTCCCGCAGCAGCGGGTAGTGCAGGTGCCCGCAGATGATGCCGTCCAGGCCCCGGTCGCGCACGAGGTTCACGGCCGCGTGCTGGTAGGCGCGAATCGCCGCCTCGGCCTGGGAGACATTCACCTTCACCCACTTGGCCAGGGACCAGTAGGGCTTGCCCAGGGCCTCGCGGACCTGGTTGACGCGCCGGTTCACCGCCATGAGCAGGTCGTACGCGATATCGCCGATGAAGCGGTTCAGGCGGCTGTAGCGCACGGCGAAGTCCAGCTCGTCGCCGTGGGTGACCAGCAGCCGGTAGCCCTGGCCCGTCTCGTGGATCACCTCCTTGCGGATCTGTACCTCGCCGAACTCGCTGCCGCAGAACTCGCGGAAGTTCTGGTCGTGGTTGCCGGGGATGTAGACGACCTCAGTGCCGTGCCGGGAGAACTTGAGAATCCGGCGCAGCACCCGCGTGTGTGCCTCGGGCCAGTGGACGCGCCGCTGCATGGCCCAGACGTCGACGATGTCGCCGACGAGGTAGAGCCGCTCGCACTCCACGCGGTCCAGGAGCTGCAGCAGCTGTTCGGCTTTGCTGTGCACGCTGCCGAGGTGCACGTCAGAGATCCACAGCGCCTTGCAGCGCACTTTGCCGTCCGGGTCCAGGGCCTGCATCGTCGGTTCACTCCTCTGGTCGTTATGACGCCATGTACCGTTGCCGTTTGCGCGGGGTCAGCCTGTGAAGGTCCGCCAGCACGAAGCTGTCCACGCAGTCGCCGAAATCCTTGTCGACATTGAAGGCGCTGAAGCAGACGCCGTCGGGGCTGGTGGCCTGCGAATAGTGCTTGTACAGCGTCGGCACCGGCAGACCCCGGCCCGCGAGGGCCTGCTTCAGGGCCTTGAAGTCCTCCTCCGCATCGCAGCCGTCGAATTCGGCGGCGAGCTGTTGTTGCAGCTCCGGTGGAATGACGAAGGGCGTGCGGGGAGTGACGTCGAGGTGGGCGCCGCTGTAGTGGGTACCGTAGTAGTGAACGAGCCGCGCCGTGGCATCGGTGCCGTAGAAGCGGCTGATGGAGGCCGGCCCGAAGAGGTAGCGCAGCTGCGGCCGGCTCTTCAGGTAGGCCCCGATCCCGTACCACAGATAATCGAGGCTGCCGCGGGTCTGGTAGCGCGGCTGCACGAAGCTGCGGCCGAGCTCCAGGCCCTGGCGGAGGAGCGGCAGCATGCCCGGACCGTAGTCGAACAGGCTGGCGGAGTAGAGGCCATCGAGGCCGTACTGGTCGATGATCGCGCCGGCCTCCGCGATGCGGTAGGCGCCGGCGATTTCCATGGCGTCCCGGTCCCAGAGGACCAGCTGCCGGTAATACTTGTCGTAGCGGTCGATGTCCCGCGGCTGCCCCGTGCCCTCGCCGACAGCGCGGAAAGTGAACTCCCGCAGCCGGCCGATCTCGCGCATCACGCAGGGCGCCGCATCCATCCGGCAGAGGTAGATCACCTTGCCGTCGCGGGTCTCCCCGAGGCACTCGGAAGCCGCGAGCTCAGCGCGCAGCAGCTGCGGGTTCTCCGCCGGCGCCACGGTCTCCACGGAGCGGAAGATGGGCCTGCCGCTGCCCAGGCGGTAGACGTGCTTGCGGAACATGCGCGCGAGCTGCCGCGCCGAGAAGCCGTTGGCGGTGTAGATCTCGTGCGGCACGGGCCGCCCGATGCGCGCATCCACGGTGCTGTGGCTCTGCTTGAACATCTCGCGCACCAGCCAGAGCGTTGACAGCGGCTTGGCCAGCGCCGACAGGCTGTAGAAGAACAGCGAATTCCGCCCGGCGACGTAGACCGGCAGGATCGGCGAGCGGGTGGAGCTCGCCAGCTTGACGAAGCCGCTCTGCCACTCGCAGTCGCGCACGCCGCCGGGGCTCAAGCGCGAGACTTCGCCCGCAGGGAAGATGATCAGCGCCCCGTCGGCCAGCAGGTGCGCCTTGATCGCCTTCAGGTTATCCCGCGCCGACCCGGCCGTGCCCATGTTTGCCACCGGCAGTAGCACCTCGTGCAGCGGGCCGATGGCCGTCAGCAGCTCGTTGGCGACGACCTTCACGTCCGGGCGCACGCTGCGCACGAGCTTGAGCAGGGCGAGGCCGTCCAGGGAGCCGATGGGGTGGTTGGCGGCGATCACCACGCGGCCGCTTGAGGGTATGCGGGCCCGTTCCCGCTCGGTCAGCCGCAGGTCGAAGTCGAAGTAGCGCAGGACCTCCTCGACGAAATCGAAGCCGCGCAGGTGCGGGTAGTCGGCGGCGAATTTCTGGAAGCGGGACTCGTAGAACAGGAAGCCGAGGAAGCGGCTGAGCGTCCGGGCGGAGCGCCGGTGGCGCTGGACGAAATCGGGGTAGTGGGTGGCCAGCGTCCGTTCGATGTTCAGCATGCGGCTCGTGTCCTCGGCCGGGGCCTTGTACCCCGGCGATGAAAGCGGAGGGGGCGGTCAGTCCAGGATCTCGTCGACACCGTCGCCGTCCTGCCAGGCCGTGGCGCGGAAGTCCCGGTCCCGGGGACCCCGGGTCTCCAGCACCGTGATGGCGCCGCCGGACGCCAGGAAGCGGCTGACCTCCTGGTTGATGGCATCCCGCAGGCGCTGTTTCTCGACAGGGTTTCCGGTTGCGTTGCTGCTGTGCTGCATGGCGACACCCCTCGCTCGCTGTTGGGCTTCGGTTGCGCTCCAGCCTGCGCGGGGTCTGTTAAGAAAAAGCGGCGGAATTCTGAAATTTTTGTGACTGTGGTCTCCCGGGGAGGGGCCGGGCGAGGCGGGGTGACGTGTCACAGAAACGTCACATTGGAATAACAATTCAGTAACAAAGCCTCTCTAGCATGCCCGGTGTCGATAAACGCGGCCTGGCTGCTCGTGTTGTCGTGTCCACATTCATGACTGGAAGAGGTCGATAATGCTCAGCGAACGATTCATGCAGCGCACGCTGGTCCTCGCGATCACGTCGCTCCTGGCCGCCTGCGGCGGTTCTTCGGATAACGTGTCGCCCGGATCCATCGTGGTCGAGGTGCCGGTGGAGGGTCCCACAGACCCCACCGATCCCACGGACCCCACGGATCCGACGGACCCCACGGACCCCACTGATCCGACGGATCCCGCCGTCACTCCCTCGGTGATTCCCGACGGCCTCTCCGATGTCATCACGGATTCCGGCCGCAGCGCATCGAGCGCCTACGGCAACAAGCCCATCTTCACCATCGACGTGGCGCAGCTCACCGACGGCCAGCTCGACCCGACGGGTCTGCTGCTCGGTAACGACGCCATTTACGAGATTGCCGGCGGCGCGCTCTTCATCGCCGGCGGCACGCTGGAAATGGCACCCGGCGCCGTCATCGCCGGCGGCTCCCAGTTCGAGTACCTGGTGATTTCCCAGGGCGCCCGCATCGATGCCGAGGGCACCGCTGAGCAGCCGATCATCTTTACCGCCTCCGCCGACGTGGAAGGCACCGTGGAAGACAACGACCGCGGCCTCTGGGGCGGCCTGGTCATCAACGGCTTCGCCCCCATCAACGACTGCCCCGAGGGCGAGACCGGCGGTACCGAGGGCTGCACCAAGGAAGGCGAGGCCAATTCCGGCACCTTCGGCGGCGCAGATCCGGAAGACGACTCCGGCATCCTCAAGTACGTCAACGTCCGCTACTCCGGCTCCAACGTGGACCCCGAGAACCAGCTGAACGGCATCGCCTTCCAGGGCGTGGGGTCGGGCACGGTCGTCGAGTATGTGCAGGTGCACAACGCGCTCGACGACGGCATCGAGTGGTTCGGCGGCACCGTGAACGGCAAGTACCTGGCTGTGACCGGTGCGGCCGATGACTCCCTGGACTGGACCGACGGCTGGACCGGCGCGATCCAGTACGTCTACGTCGAGCAGACCGATTCCGGCGACAACGTTATCGAGGCCGACAACCGCGAAGGCGACGAGAACCTCGAGCCGCGCTCCAACCCGGCCATCGCCAACATGAGCGCCTTCGGGGCGCCGTCCGAGCGTGCGCTGCGCCTCCGCCGGGGCACGGGCCTTGCGCTCTCCAACAGCCTGATCACGGGCTCTGATCGCTGCCTGCGCATCGACGGCACCTCGCGGGACCTGCTCGGTGCCGAGCTGACCTTCGCCGGCGTGACCTTCGACTGCGCCACGATGCACGATGAAGACACGGACGGCGCCGTCGAGGCCTACCTCGCCTCGGCTACGAACGTGTCCCAGAACGGTGGCAGCGTCGAGGCGGTGACGCCGGCGGATCCGCGCCTTGAGCCCACCACCTTCGTGGGCGCCTTCGGCGCGACCGACTGGTCCGCCGGCTGGACCACCCCCGGTACCATCAACAACACCGAGCAGCCGGACTTCGGCTGCCCGGGCGGCACCACGGATGCGGGCGAGACCATCGACGGCCTGCGCGTCTGTGACATCGAGGGCACGGTGACCAGCGACCTGACGCTGACCGCCAACAACCTCTACCAGCTGAACGGCAAGGTCACCATCGGCGACGATGCGAACCCCGCCACGCTGAACATCCAGGCCGGCACCACGGTCTTCGGCGGCACCAGCTTCGATTTCCTGGTCATCGCCCAGGGTTCGAAGATCGAGGCCCTCGGCAGCCGCACCGCGCCGGTCACGCTGACCGCCCGCGCCGACGTCGAAGGCACGGCCGATATCGCGACGGACCGCGGCCTCTGGGGCGGCCTCGTGATCAACGGCCGCGCGCCGATCAACGACTGCCCGGAAGGCGCTACCGGCGGCACCGAGGCCTGCACCAAGCAGGGCGAGGCCGATTCCGGCCTCTTCGGCGGTGCGGACCCGGCCGACGACAGCGGCACGCTGAACTACGTGGTCGTCAAGTATGCGGGCTCCAACGTCGACCCGGAAAACCAGCTCAACGGCATCGCCTTCCAGGGCGTGGGTTCCGGCACGGAGATCAGCCACATCCAGGTCCACAACAACCTGGACGACGGCGTCGAGTTTTTCGGCGGCACGGCGAATGCCAAGTACGTCGTGCTCACCGGCAACGCCGATGACTCCCTTGACTGGACCGACGGCTGGACCGGGTCCCTGCAGTACGTGGTCATCGACCAGGCGGACGACGCCGGCGACAACGGCATCGAGGCCGACAACCGCGAGGGCGACGAGAACCTCGAGCCGCGTTCGCTGCCGCGTATCGCCAACATGACCATCAACGGCAACCCGGCCGAGCGCGGTATCCGCCTGCGTCGCGGTACCGGCCTCGAGCTCTACAACAGCGTGGTCCAGGGCAGCGACAGCTGCCTCCGGGTGCAGGGCGAATCGCTGAACCAGCTGGGCAGCGGCATCATCTTCGACGGTGTGACGCTGGACTGCGCCACGGTCAACGAAGGTGACGATGTCGCTGCGGTCCAGAGCTTTCTGGACAGCAGCAACGTGGCCGAGGGCGCCAGCGCGCCGGCAGCCGCGGACCTGTCCGGCGACGCCTTCTTCGATGCCACCGGCTTCGTCGGTGCGGTCGAAGATCCGGCCAACGACTGGACCAGCGGCTGGACCGTGGGCATGCCCGACGGCAACGTCAGCTTCGGCTGCCCGGCCGGCACCGGTGATCTCGGCACCATCGGCGGCAAGCAGGCCTGCCAGCTCTCCGGGACCATCGCCGGTACGCTGACGCTGACCCGGGACAACAACTACGTGCTCGACGGCAAGGTGCTGGTCGGTGACGAGGGCGCTCCGGCGACCCTGAACATCGAGTCCGGTACGACCATCATCGGCAGCAACGCCGAGGATTTCATGGTCATCAGCCGCGGTTCGCAGCTCTTCGCCATGGGTACGGAAATGGCGCCGATCACCTTCACGTCGCTCTCTGACGTCAACGGCGTGGCCGGCCCGTCCACCCGCGGCGAGTGGGGCGGCCTGGTGATCAACGGCTTCGCGCCGATCAACGACTGCCCGGCGGGCATCGAGGGCGGCACAGCCGCGTGCACCAAGGAAGGTGAAGCCAACTCCGGTCTCTTCGGTGGCGACAACCCGGCAGACTCCAGCGGTGAGCTTCACTACGTCGTGGTCAAGTACGCCGGCTCCAACGTCGACCCGGAGAACCAGCTGAACGGGATCGCCTTCCAGGGCGTGGGCTCCGGGACGGTGGTCGAGTACATCCAGGTGCACAACAACCTGGACGACGGCGTCGAGTTCTTCGGCGGCACGGTGGACGCGAAGTACGTGGTCCTCACGGGGCACGCCGACGACTCCCTCGACTGGACTGACGGCTGGACCGGCCGCCTGCAGTACGTCTACATCGAGCAGACGGACACCGGCGACAACGGCATCGAGGCGGATAACCGCGAGGGCGACGAGCTGGTCACACCGGTCTCCATGCCCAGCATCGCCAACATGACCATCGTCGCCCGCAATGACCAGCGCGCCGTGCGCCTGCGCCGCGGCACGGGCCTCATGCTCTTCAACTCGCAGCTGCTGAACGGCGATACCTGCCTGCGGGTGCAGGGCGAGTCTGAAAACCTGCTCGGCACCGGCATTGTCTTCGACGGCGTGCAGCTCGACTGCACGACGAACAACGAGGGCGACAACGTCCAGGCGGTACAGGACTTCCTCGACAGCAGCAACGTCAGCGAGGGCGCCAGCCTGCCCCCGGCGGGCACGCTCCCGGCTGACGGCTTCTTCGAGCAGAACAGCACCATCGGTGCGGACGTGGACAGCTGGAAGGGCACCTGGACCTTCGGGATCTGAGGTCCGGTGACTTGCAGCGGCAAAGCAGGCCAGGCTCCGCGAGGGGCCTGGCTTGTTTTCGCCCACCCCTCCTACCGCGCAGGCCGCTGGCGTGCGCATGGAACAGGCGAAAGAGTTGATTATGAAACGTAAAACCCTCGTGCTGTCCGTGGCCGGTGCCGTAGCGGCGATGACCGGCACGGTGCGTGCCCAGGAAGCCCCCACGATCGCCCCGCCCGGGCAGATCGAGGAGGTCTTCGTCCTCGGTGAGTTCATCCCCGACGAGAAGCGCGACACCTCTGAAATCTCCAACATCCTCGACGTGGAAGACCTGTCCAAGCTCGGGGAGACGAGTGTCGGTGTGTCCCTGTCGCGGGTGACGGGCCTCAGCCTCGTTGGCGGCAAATACGTCTACGTGCGTGGCCTGGGCGAGCGCTACTCGTCCACGCTGCTGAACAATACGCGTATCTCCAGCCCGGTACCGTTCCAGAAGACCGTGCCGCTGGACATCGTGCCGAACAAGATCGTCGAGAGCCTGCTGGTGCAGAAGACCTTCTCGGCACAGTATCCCGGTGACTTCTCGGGCGGCGTCATCGACATCCGCACCAAGAGCACGCCGGAGGAGAACTTTGCCAACATCAAGTACTCCATCGGCGGCAATGACCAGACCACCGGCGGCGACGGCCTGCGCTATCGCGGCGGTCAGTGGGACGGCGCCGGCTATGACGACGGTACCCGCGATATCCCCCTCAACGTGGCGCAGCTGACGAGCGAGGCCTTCGAGGAGACCGAGTACCCCGAGCGGGCGGCGCTCGGTGCGAGCTTCTACAACTACTGGGACCTGCTCGAGAAGGAAGTCGAGCCGAACCAGGGCGGGGAAGTCGAACTGGGCCTGCGCCAGGAAATCGGCGAGGAGTCCGCCCTGGGCTTCATCGGCTCGGTGAAGTACAGCAACAACTGGCTGAATCGCAGCACCGACTACCGGCGCTACGAGTTCACCGGCGTCGACGGCGGCTCCAACCAGACGGTGGCCTACGAACAGGTCACGACCCGCCGGCGTGTCGGGCTCAATGCCTTCGCCACGCTCGGCTACGAGTTCGATTACAACAACGCGGTTTCGCTGACCTATACGCTGATGCGGCAGACCGACGACGAGACCCAGCTCGCCAAGGGTCTGTCCAGCGAGGACGACGTCACGGCGGATGCGACCCCGGTCGAAAACGTGCGGCTGCAGTGGACCGAGAACGAGATCGAGACCTGGCAGCTGGCGGGCGAGCATTTCATCCCCGCGCTGAATGACACGGAGTTCAGCTGGCGCCTGGTGGATGGCTCGGCCTCCCGCGACGCGCCCGATACACGCACCTACACCTACGCGGAGAACCGCGACGGTCTCGACGAAGTCGTGACACCGAGCCGTCAGGCGGCCGGCGACTTGCGGGTGGTGTTCCAGGCGCCGGAACGCAACTTCTCCACGCTCGACGATTCGCTCAAGGACTACGGGTTCGACGTCAAGGTGCCGGTCATGCTTGGCCACGTCGACGTGTCGTTCAATTTCGGTGCCGGCTATTACGAGCGCACCCGGGAGAGCGAGGACCGTCTGTTCCGCTTTGACCTGACCAACTCCGCCCCCGACTGGGTCGCGTTGCAGACGCCGCAGCAGCTGTTCGACCTGTCGAACTTCCAGAACGATTACGTCACGGTGCGCGACTTTTCCGCGGGTGCGGCGAACGCAGCGGGCATTTTCCCGTTCGCGGAGTCCGGCGAGGAAACTGAAAGCTACTATGCGCAGTTCGATGCGCAGCTCACGGACCGTGTACGCCTTCAGGGCGGTCTTCGCTATGAAGACATCACGCTGTCCGCGGACGCCTGGGGGGGTAACACGGAGCCGGGAACGGAAAACTCTGTCAACCAGGAGTACCAGGACTGGCTCCCCGCGGCCTCGCTGACCTACGAGTTCATCGAGAACATGCAGGTGCGCCTGGCCTGGTCCGAGACGGTCAACCGGCCCAGCCTGCTGGAGATCACCGGTACGACGATCCGTAACCCGGAGAACTTCCAGCTCTACCGCGGTAACGTGTTCCTGGAGCAGGCCGAGCTCACCAACTACGACTTCCGCTGGGAGTGGTACTTCGGCGCGGCGGACAGCATGTCCCTGGGGCTGTTCTACAAGGAATTCTCCGACCCCATCGAGCAGGCGCTGATCCAGGCGCAGAACGACATCTTTACCTGGTTCAACGCCGAAGAGGCCGAGCTGTCGGGCATCGAGTACGACTTCCGCAAGGAACTGCTGATCTCCGACTGGTTCAACGTCGAGAGCGAGGGCTGGAACGACGCCTGGTGGGACAACTTCGTGCTGTCGGCCAACGTGTCCTACATCGACTCGGAGGTCACGCTTCTCGGCGATGGCGAAACCGCGGCGGACGTGCCCATCACCGGGGGCCGGCAGATCGGCCGGCTCTTCGCCAACGAGCGCCCCCTGACGGGCCAGGCGGATTGGCTGGGCAACATCCTGCTCTCCTACGAGGACGAGTACCGCGGCATCACGGCCTCCGTGGCCTACAACTACACCGGCGAGTACATCGCTCTGGTGGGCGCGATCAATGCCCCGGACGTGATCCAGGAAGCCCGCGGCCGCCTGGACCTGCTGTTCCGCTGGCAGTCGTCGTTCATGGACCAGGACTTCGAGCTCGAGTTCAAGGCGGCCAACGTCTTCGACGAGCCCATCGAGTGGACCCAGGGCGGCCAGATCTACGAGAAGTACGACCTGGGCGTGACCTACTCGTTCGGTATCCGCGCGAACTTCTGAGCGCAAGGTCCTCGGCTTCAGGGGCGGCACGGCCGCCCCTCTTTTTCACTCGGGGAATGCAGATATGCGGATATCCATATATTATGCGGCCAAGTCGACGTGAGACCCCGCCCATGAACGCCACCCGATTGTTTCAATGCCTTGGTGAGCCCACCCGGCTGAACGCGATGCTGCTTCTCCACGAGCACGGCGAGCTCTGCGTCTGCGAGCTGGTTGCCGCCCTTGAGCAGGCCCAGCCAAAGGTCTCCCGGCACCTGGCCCAGCTGCGTCACTGCGAGCTTGTGGCCGACGAGCGCCGCGGCCAGTGGGTCTATTACCGCCTGCACCCGGCGCTGCCGCCCTGGGCTCTGGCGATTTTCGGCCGGGCCGCGGAAGCGGAAGCCGACGCATTGGCGGCCATGCGGCGGCGCCTGGCGGGCGCGGCCGGGTTGCCGGGTTCATCAGAAAGAGGAGCCATAGCCTGTGGCTGACGCTGTGAAAACCGTGCTTTTCGTGTGCACGCATAACCGCTGCCGAAGCATTCTCTGCGAGGCGCTGACCAATCACCTGGCCGGCGGACGCCTGCACGCTTTCAGTGCCG
>CAJWWA010000092.1 GCA_913048495.1 uncultured Halieaceae bacterium | reverse complement strand
GCGACGACGGCGACCGGCCGGCCAACCCGCCGGCGCTCGCCGACGTCCAGCCGAGGGAGACGAGCCGTGAGCCCGTCGCCGTGCGCGCCCGGCAGAGCCGCGCCGAACCCCGGCAGCGCATCCTGTCCCTGCGCGGGCGGACGGAGAACAAGCGCACGGTGGAAGTGCGCACCGAGATCACCGGCCGGGTGGTCGAGCGGCCCGTGGAGCGCGGCAGCCGCGTCGACGAGGGTGACGTACTCTGCCGCCTCGCCATAGACGATCGTGAGGCAGCCGTGACCGAGGCCGAGGCGGCCCTGGAGCGGGCACGCATCGAATACGAGGGCGCGCTCAAGCTGCGCGACAAGGGCCTGCAGTCAGCCACCGCCATCGCCCAGGCCGAAGCCAATCTCGCCGCCGCCCGTACCACGCTGAAGCGCCAGCAGCTGAATCTCGAGCGCACGGCGCTGCGCGCGCCCTTCGCCGGGGTGGTCGAGGCCGTGGCGCTCGAGATCGGCGACTACGCCACGCCCGGCACGGCCTGCGCGACACTCCTGGACCTCGACCCGATGCTGGTGACGGCGCGGGTCACGGCGGCGGACGCGGTCAAGCTTACCCTCGGGTCACCGGTACGCGCGGTGACCGCCACGGGCCGGGAGCTCACCGCAACGCTCAGCTTCATCGGCAAACAGAGCGATGCGGCCACGCGCACCTACCCGCTCGAGGCGACGGTACCCAACCCGGACTACAGCCTGCGCTCCGGCGTGCCCGCCACGCTGCGTATCCCCGTCGAGGAGGTCCTGGCGCACCGGGTGTCCCCGGCCCTGTTTGCCCTGGACGACGAGGGCCGGCTCGGGCTGCGCGTCCTCGATGACGACAACCGGGTCGACTTCCGCACCGTTTCCATCATCGAGGATGGTCCGGACGGCACCTGGGTCAGCGGCCTGCCGCCGGTGACGCGCATCATCACCGTGGGCCAGGAGTTCGTCTTCGAGGGGCAGCGCGTCCGCGTCGAGCAGGATGACGCCGCGGCGCTGTCCGCCAGGTCGGCGCAGTGATCGGCTTCATCGACGCGGCCATCGGCCGGACGCGCACCACCCTGCTGATGATGTTCATGGTGGTGCTGGCCGGGCTCATTGCCCGGGCCACCCTGCCCATTGCCAACGACCCGCACATCGAGGTGCCCTACTTCTACGTGGGCATCATGCACGAGGGCATCTCCCCGGAGGACTCGGAGCGGCTGCTGATCCAGCCCATGGAGATCGAGCTGCGCAAGGTCGAGGGCATTGAGGAGATCACCGCCCTGGCCTCCGAGGGCAACGCCACCCTGTTCGTCGAGTTCGATGTCGACGCGGACCTCGACCAGGCCCTGGTCGACGTGCGCGAGGCCGTGGACCGTGGCAAGGCCGAGATCCCGAGCACCGCCGAGGAGCCGCTGGTCCGCGAACTGCAGATCAACGACTTCCCCATGATCCAGGTGAGCCTGGTCGGCGAAAGCGTGCCGGAGCGCGATATCTACGAGGCGGCGATCAAGCTCCGGGACGAGTTCGAGACCATCCCGTCCGTGCTCAAGGCCGAGCTACGCGGCGAGCGCGAGGAGATGCTCGAGGTCCTGATCGACCCGGAGTCGCTGGAGAACTACGCGATCTCCAGCGAGGAGCTCATCACCACGCTGCAGCGCAACAACCGGCTGATTCCCGCGGGCAGCATCGACACGGGCTCCGGTCGCTTCTCGGTGAAGGTTCCCTCCGTGGTCGAGGAGCCGGAGGACGTGATGAGCCTGCCCGTGCGCAGCGACGGCTCCACGGTCGTGACCCTCGGCGACATCGCGACCATCCGCAAGACCTTCAAGGACCGCACCAGCCACGCCCGGGTCAATGGCCGCGAGGCCATCACCGTAGCCGTCACCCAGCGCTCCGACGGCAACATCATCGAGGCCGTGAACGCCGTGCGCGCGAAGATCGACGAGCTGCGCCCGCGCATTCCCGAGGCCATCGAGCTGCTCATCACCCAGGACCAGGCGGAGTTCGCGGAGCTGCAGGTCACGGAACTGCAGGGCAACATCTTCACCGCCCTGGCCCTGGTCATGGTGCTGGTGGTGGCGAGCATGGGCTTCCGCAGCGGGCTCATCGTGGGGCTCGGCATTCCCGTGTCGCTGCTGTTCTCGGTGATCATCATCTACCTGCTCGACTACACCTTCAATTTCATGGTGATGTTCGGGATGCTGCTGGGCCTCGGTATGCTCATCGACGGCGCCATCGTGGTGACGGAGTACGCCGACCGCAAGATGGGCGAGGGCATGGACCACCGCGCCGCCTACGCCGAGGCCGTCAAGCGCATGTTCTGGCCGGTCACGGCCTCCACGGCAACCACCCTTGCGGCCTTCCTGCCGCTGATCTTCTGGCCGGGCATCCCCGGCCAGTTCATGAGCTACCTGCCGGTCACCGTATTCACGGTGCTTGCCGGGTCCCTGCTCTACGCCCTGCTCTTCGGGCCGGTACTCGGCACGGTCTTCGGCCGCCCGAGCAAGCACGCCGACGCCACCGCCGCGCAGATGCACGAGCTGGAAACGGGCGATCCCACGCGCCTGCGCTCCTTCACCGGGGGCTACGCGCGCTTCCTTTCCAGGGTGACCGCGCGGCCCGGTATCACCCTGCTCATTATCGGCGCGGTCCTCTTCGGTATCTTCTGGGCCTACGGCCGCTTCAGCGCCGGCATGGTCTTCTTCTCGGACGCGGACCCGCAGTTCATCCAGGTCTCCGTGCGCGGCCGCGGCAACTTCTCCGCCGACGAGGTCGACCGGCTGGTCTGGCAGGTGGAGGAGCAGATCCTGCAGATCGAGGGGATCCGCGCGGTAAACGCGCGCACGATCCTGCCGGGCGCCAACGGGCTCGGCCGCGGCGCTGACGCCACCGCCGACCGCATCGGCTCCATCTTCGTGGAGCTCTACCCGGAGAGCGAGCGGGAACGTTCCGGCGGCGACATTTTCCGCGCGATCCGCGAGCGCACCAGCGGATTCCCCGGCATCATCGTGGAGGTCTTCGCCGAGGAGAACGGCCCGCCGGTCGGCAAGCCGATCCAGATCGAGCTGCGCTCGCGGGACCGGGAACTGCTGGAGCCCGCGGTAACGCGGATCCGCGAGCACCTCGACACCCTGCCCGAGCTCGTTGACATCGACGACACCCGCGCCCTGCCCTCCATCGAATGGCGCATGCAGGTCGATCGTGCCGAGGCCGCGCTCTACGGCGCCGACGTGGTCGCCGCAGGCGTTGCCGTGCAGCTGGTCACGAACGGCGTGAAGGTGGCCGAGTACCGCCCGGACAGCTCCGACGACGCCGTCGACATCCGCGTGCGCTACCCCGCCCGCTACCGCGGGGTGGAGGCAATGCGCAACCTGCGCCTGAGCACGCCCCAGGGCCGTGTGCCGCTGTCCAACTTCGTGACCATGCAGCCGAAGCCCGGGGTGGATACCTTCGAGCGCATCGACGGCACACCGGTGGAGCGCATCCGCGCGGACGTGGTCGAGGGCGTGCTCGCCGATACGATGGTGCAGCGCATCGACCAGTGGCTCGCGACGCAGACCTTCGACCCGGCCCTGGAGATACGCTTCCGCGGCGCCAACGAGGAACAGAACGAATCCATGGCCTTCGTGCAGGTGGCCTTCCTGCTCTCGCTGCTGCTGATGTTCGTGCTGCTCGTGACCCAGTTCAACAGTTTCTACCAGAGCGCGCTGATCCTGGTGGCCGTGGTCATGTCCACGGCGGGAGTGCTCCTCGGGCTGCTGCTGCTCGGCGAGCCCTTCAGCGCCATCCTGAGCGGGGTCGGCGTGGTCGCCCTCGCCGGCATCGTGGTGAACAACAACATCGTGCTCATCGACACCTTCAACTACGTGCGCAGCCAGCACCCGGAGCTGCCCGTGCAGGAGATTATCGTGCGCTCCTCCGCACAGCGGCTGCGCCCGGTGCTGCTGACCACGGTAACGACCGTGTTCGGCCTGCTGCCGCTGGCCTGCGGCCTCTCCGTGGACCTGATCAACCGCAGCGTGACCGCCAGCGGGCAGATGTCCACCTTCTGGGGCCCTCTCTCGCAGGCGATCGTCTTCGGCCTGTCCTTCGCCACGATCCTCACCCTGGTGGCCACGCCGGCCATGCTCGCCCTGCCGGCGCGCCTGCGCGAGCTCGCGGGCCGCCTGCGGCGCGGCGGCGGCGAGGCCGTGGCGGCGCACTGAGACGCCTCGCCCGGCGGCAACCCGGAGCGACAAAGCGCCGCCAATCCGGTATGCTCCGCCCCGCACGAGCTGGCCGTGCCCGACTATCCGCCAGCGGTCATCCCGGATACCCCCTATGACTTTTGCCGATCTCGGCCTCAGCGACGCACTGCTGAAGGCCATCGCCGAGCGTGGTTACGACACGCCCTCCCCGATCCAGCGCGGCGCCATCCCCGACATCCTCGCCGGCCACGACCTCATGGCCGCCGCCCAGACCGGCACCGGCAAGACCGCTGCCTTCACCCTGCCCCTGCTCCAGCGCCTCGCCGAGGGCCCGCGGGCGCCGGCAAGGCAGGTGCGCGCGCTCGTGGTCACCCCGACCCGCGAACTGGCGGCCCAGGTCCACGACAGCGCGGTGCACTACGGCGCCCACCTGCCGCTGCGCGCGGAAGTCGTCTTCGGCGGCGTCAAGATCAACCCGCAGATCGCCCGCTTGAAGCGCGGCTGCGACATCCTCGTGGCCACCCCCGGGCGGCTCCTGGACCTGCACCAGCAGGGCGCGGTGGCCTTCGACGCGCTGGAGGTGCTGGTGCTCGACGAGGCCGACCGCATGCTCGACATGGGCTTCATCCACGACGTTCGCCGCATCGTCGCCCTGCTTCCGACGAAGCGGCAGACGCTCATGTTCTCGGCGACGTTCTCTGCGGACATCCGCCGCCTGGCCCAGGGCTACCTGCACCAGCCGCGGGAGGTCGAGGTGGCGCCGGCGAACTCCACCGCGGACACCGTGGAGCAGTGGATCTACCCGGTGGACAAGGGCCGCAAGCCGGACCTGCTCTCGCACCTGATCCGTGAGCGCAACTGGCACCAGGTGCTGGTGTTTTCGCGCACCAAGCACGGTGCCAACCGCCTCGCCAAGCGCCTGGAACGGGACGGCATCGTCGCCGAGCCGATCCACGGCAACAAGAGCCAGAACGCCCGCACCCGGGCACTGGAAGGCTTCAAGAACGGCCGGGTACAGGCCCTGGTGGCCACCGACATCGCCGCGCGGGGCCTCGATATCAGCGGCCTGCCGCAGGTGGTGAACTTCGACCTGCCGAACGTTTCCGAGGACTACGTGCACCGCATCGGCCGTACCGGCCGCGCCGGTGCCGCCGGGCACGCCTATTCGCTGGTTTGCGCGGAAGAGGCGGAGTACCTGCAGGGAATCGAGCGGCTCATCCGGCGCAGCCTGCCGCGGGAACAGGTGCCGGGCTTCGAACCGACGGAAGCGCTGCCCGATAGCGTCAGCCGCCAGCGTAGTAGCAGTGATCGGGGCACTCCGGGAAAACGAGCCGCTGGCGCAGGCCGGGGCGATGGCACCGGTCAGCCCCGGAGACGCCGTCGAGGCCGCGGGCGCGGGCGTCAGAACGCACGGGTCGCTGACAGCGGCCAACGCTAGCAGCCCGGGGCTGGAGGCAGTCACCCGGGGTTCTACTCCGTACTGCCCATGGGGCCGCCCCTTTTCTTGATCCAGCGCAACGGTACCTGCTGTTGGTGCCGTTTCTTTGCCTATCGCCCTTGCTAAGGCGAACTCGATCCTCAATACACGGTCTGGAGTCGTGCCTGTTTCTTGCGCCAGGTGCTGAGTTGCATTTTCGATTCAGGGTGTTGTGGCGCTGGAGACGGTCAAAGCATGAGTCCAGCTTTTCAGTAACTGACAAGCCACAGCGGCAAGCGAGGTAAGGTAAATGAAAATCTCAACAATCCTGATGATCATCGGCCTGCCCGTCGCGCTCACGGCAACGGGCGCCTTTGCACAGGGGGGCGGCAAGGGGTCCGGCCCCGGCGGCGGTGCAGGCATGGGGCCGGGGGCCCGGCAGATGCAGCAGGGCGGCATGGACCGGCAGCAGAGCATGAGCCAGGATCGACAGCAGCAGCAGGCGAAGGAGCAGGCGCAGCAGCAGCTAAGGCAGCAGGACCAGTCGCGCAACCAGGTGCATCGCGACAGCGACGGCCAGCCAATCTACGGCGGGCAGCTCATGAGTGAGCAGGAGCGCGAGCAGTACCGGGAGCGGATCCGCAGCGCGGATACCGAGGAAGCGCGTGCCCGCATCCGGGAAGAACACCGCAAGGAGATCACGGTGCGCGCCCAGAGGCAGGGCGTCAGCCTTCCGGACGCCTGAGCAGGCGGCCCCGGCGCCCCGGGGCGTGCGCTGATCGGGAGCCGAGCGGTCGGCGGGCGCAACGGGCGCCGATGGCACTGAAACCGGGGCGATGCCTCAGAGTGCCGCACTGAGTGCCGGAATGACCCGGTGCAGCATCTCGTCGTTGAGGGAGTAGTCCACGGGCACCTCCACGAGGTGCACCGCGGGTTCCTCCAGGCAGCGCGCCAGTAGTGGTTCCAGCTCTGCGGTGGCGCCGACACGCCAGCCGCGGGCGCCGTAGGCCTCGGCGTAGCGCACGAAGTCCGGGTTGCCATAGTCCAGGCCGAAGTCCGGCAGCTGCATGTCGGCCTGCTTCCACTTGATCATGCCGTAGGCGTCGTCACGCAGCACCAGTACCACCAGGTGCAGGCCGAGGCGCACCGCGGTCTCCATTTCCTGGCTGTTCATCATGAAACCGCCATCGCCGCAGACCGAGAGCACCGGGCGCTCCGGGTAGACGAGCTTCGCGGTCATGGCCGAGGGCAGGCCGGCGCCCATGGTCGCCAGCGCGTTGTCCAGCAGCAGCGTGTTCGGGTGCGCCGCCGGGTAGTTGCGGGCGAACCAGATCTTGTAGATGCCGTTGTCCAGGGTCACGATGCCGTCCGCCGGCATGACCCGCCGCACCGCGCGGACCAGGTACTCCGGGCGCAGCGGGAAGCGCTCGTCCGCCTCCGACTCCTCCCGGTGCGCCAGGTAAGCCTCGTGGGCGCGGCGGAACAGCTCGAAGTTCCAGTGCGGCTGCGGCGCGATGCGTTCCTTGATCTGCCAGATGCTGTTGGCGATGTCGCCCACCACCTCGAGCTGCGGAAAATAGACCGGGTCCACCATCGCCGAGTCGAAGTTCACGTGCATGACCTGGCGCTGGTCCGTGGGGCGCATGAAGAACGGCGGCTTTTCCACCACGTCGTGGCCGACGTTGATGATGAGGTCTGCCGCCTCCACCACCCGGTGCACGAAGTCGTGGTCCGACAGCGCCGTATTGCCCAGGAAGCGCGGGCCGTGCTCGTCGAGCACGCCCTTGCCCATCTGCGTGGTGATGAAGGGAATGTCCGTCTTCGCCACAAACTCGCGCAGCATCTTCGCGGTGAGCTTGCGGTTGGCCGCCGCGCCGATGAGCAGCACCGGCGACCGCGCCGCCTCGATCATGGCGACGGCCCGGTCGATCGCCTTGTACTCGGCGATGGGCCGGCGCACCGCGCTCGGCGCGATCAGGCCCGCGTCCGTGTCTTCCGCGGCGATGTCCTCGGGCAGCTCAATGTGGGCGGCGCCGGGGCGCTCCTCGTGGGCCAGGCGGAACGCCTCGCGCACCACGGCGGGCACCCGGTCGCCGCTCACTACCTGTACCGTGTACTTGGTCAGCGGCTGCATCATGTCGACCACGTCCAGCACCTGGAAGCGGCCCTGCTTGCTGGTCTTGATCGGCTTCTGACCGGTGACCATGAGCATGGGCATGGCGCCGAGCTGGGCATAGGCCGCGGCGGTGACGAGATTGGTCGCCCCCGGGCCCAGCGTGGAAAGGCAGACGCCGACTTTGCCCGTGAGCCGGCCGTAGGTGGCGGCCATGAAGCCCGCCGCCTGCTCGTGCCGGGTGAGCACGAGGCGGATGGATGAGGTGCGCAGCGACTCGAGGAGGTCCAGGTTCTCCTCCCCGGGGATGCCGAACACGTACTCGACGCCCTCCGCTTCGAGGGCGCGGACGAACAGGTCCGAGGCTTTCATGGCGACTCCTTCTCCGGCGGCAATCCTGTCTTCGCTACGCGGGGCCGCCGGCGGCAGTTCATTCGCCGGGGGGCGCGAGCAGGTCCAGCGCCATGGCGGTCATGGCGGCGATGCCCGTGCGCAGGGTCGGCGCCGGGTCCGGCGCGAAGAACGGCGAGTGCAGTGACGGCAACGTGGCCTCGCCGCGCTCGTAGCGATCCCAGAGGTCCTGCGGGACGACGCCCAGGCGGATCATGAAACTCGGGATCTGTTCTTCCGTGCGCCCGTAGCGGGCAAAGTCCTCGCCGCCCATTTCCTTGGGGACCTCGACGAGGTTCTCCTCGCCGATCGCACCGGCCATGGCGGCGACACCGCGCTCTACCAGCGCCGGGTCGTTCCACAGCGCCGGCGTGTACTCGTCCCGTATCTCAACCTCCGGCGCGAGTTCGCCGTCGAAGCCCAGGGCCTCGGCCTGCTTCACGGCGATGCGGCGGATGCCGTCCAGCAGCGTCGCCCGCGCCTCATCCGAGTAGGAGCGCACCGTGAGCTGCAGCGTCGCGCTGTCCGGGATGATGTTGTGCTTGGTGCCGGCGTGGATCGAGCCCACGGTCACCACGCCCGGCTCGGTGGGGTGCAGTTCCCGGGAGACCAGCGTCTGCAGGTCCATGATGATGGCCGCGGCGAGGACGATCGGGTCCCTGGCTGCATGCGGGTAGGCGCCGTGGCCACCGATGCCCTTGAGGCGGATATCCACCGAATCGACGTTGGCCATCATCCAGCCGGGCACGTAACCCACCTTGCCGGCCGGCAGCGTCGCCAGCGTGTGTAGCGACAGGTTGTAATCGGGTGTCGGGAACTGCTCGAAGAGGCCGTCGGCCAGCATCATGCGGGCCCCGGCGCCGCGCTCCTCGGCCGGCTGGGCGATCACCAGCAGCGTGCCCTGCCACTCGTCCCGCCGCCCTGCGAGATCCCGGGCCGTGGCCGTGCCCACCGTCATGTGCACGTCGTGACCGCAGGCGTGCATCACGTGCACCGCCTGGCCGTCCTGCTCCGTCGCCGTCCCCTCGCTCGCGTAGGGCAGACCTGTCTGTTCCTTCACCGGCAGGCCGTCCATGTCCATGCGCAGCATGACCGTCGGACCGTCACCGTTCTCGAGCACACCGACGACGCCATAGCCACCGATGCCCTCCGTCACCGTGTAGCCTGCGTCGCGTAGCTCGGCGGCGATCGTGGCGGCGGTCTCCTTCTCCTGGAACGAGAGTTCGGGGCTCGCGTGGAGCGCCTTGTAGAAAGCGACGGGCTCGAAGGCGGCCAGCGGCAGTGAAAAAAACAGCAGGAAAGCGGTGGCGAGACGTTGCATGAGGTCACTCCGTCGGGCTGATTCGCCGCGAGTCTAGCAGATCGTGGTACGGGGCTGCTGACGAAGACGCCCGTTCACGCACCGCGGAGACTGCGTGCCAGCAGAGCGACCAGGGCGGCCTGGCCCGGGACCCCGAGCTTCGCGTAACAGTTCTTCAGATGAAAGCGAACGCCGCGAACGCTGATGCCCAGGGTCTCGCCTATCGCCGCGGGCTTGTGGCCGTCGAGGAGCAGGAGAGCGACCTCGGCCTCACGCTCTGTCAGTCCATGGAGCTGCCGCACGCGGGTGGCCGAAGCGGCACTCGCGGACCGGAGCGGGGTGATCAGCACCACGGCGCGCGCACCCAGCGAAGGGAACATCTCCGATCGAGTCGGCAGCGGGGCAGCTTCCACTGCGTAGCAAGGCATCCCGTCTTCAGCGGGCAGTGTGAGCTCACCGCCTGGGCAATGGCCCTCCGCCGCACCGAGGGCCGAAGAGGCGATCAGGTCGCGCAGAGCCAGGGTATCGGCATGACGCCTAGCCACCAGGTAACCGCCCGTCACGGAGGGACCATCTCCCCGGGAGAAGATCCGCTCGGCCATCTCATTCGCGAACAGGACTCTGCCGCTGCCATCGGTCGTGACAACGCCGCGGCTGGCGCTTGCCAGGGCGGTGGACACCGCCTCGGCGGTCGCTGCCCGGGCGGTCAGCGCGAAGCGCGTTGCCCGCTGGAAGTGAGGCAGCAGGCGGCGCGCGAGGGCAACATCGCCTTTCTCCGCGTGACCGTGGCGGCGGTCGTAAAGCAGCGCCATGGCGCAGGTCAGGCCGCCACTGGTGGCACGCTCGTCGCGAGCCCGCAAGGCGAGATAGAAAGCCGCATCGAGGGAGCCGAGATCACGGTAATAGGCGCTTCGGGCCATGGCCCGGCGCGTTGTGAACTGATAGTCGAAGCCGATGTCGTCGGGATTGGATAGCCCGTGCGTCAGGCGCGGGCAGCCGCCGGCGGCAGCCCAGGCATTCAGCCAGTGATCAATGACTTCGGGGTGACGGACACAGCGCTGGGCGTGTACCGCGCACGTACGTTCATCAAAGACCAGCGCGTGTGTGTCTACCGCGCCGAAGAGCTGACGCACCGCGTCGAGTGCATCGCCCCAGCTTGCGCCGCCTGCCGCGGCATCGTACATCAGCCCCGTCGCTGCGTCGAAAGACGGCCTGCCCCGAGCCATGGTGTGTACCTCTTACCACTGCGGAAAATATAGCAGACGGTGTAGCAAGCTGCCCTGCCTGCTGAAGCCGCTGTTGACGTGGCGTAGTCGGTGACTGTTCACGCCTGTCCAGGTGGACAGGTCACACAGCTTGCCTGTGATGGCCGCAGCTGCCGATGATTCCCGCAAGCAAGGTTGAGGGAGAACGCGCGATGCGAGGGAGACACGCTGCAACTGCTGGCGGCTGGCTGCTGGCCGCCACGCTGCTGACCACGTCGGCCACCGCCCAGGAGATCGACCGCCTGGTCACCCTGGGTGACAGCGCCAGCGATGCCGGCAACCTTCAACTGTTGCTTTCGGGCCTGCTTGACCCCACACCGGCCAGCGCCGGCTACTTCCAGGGCCGCTTTTCCAACGG
>CAJWWA010000091.1 GCA_913048495.1 uncultured Halieaceae bacterium | reverse complement strand
GACGGGAGGCGCTGCGCCCGCTGCAGCGTGAAGTGGAGCGGCTGGAACGCGCCCTCGAACGCAGCGGGAAGGACCTCGCCGCCGTGCAGGCGAAGCTCGGTGACGAAGCGCTCTACGCTGCAGCGGCCGGCGACGAGCTGACGGCGCTACTGCGCCGCGAGGGCGAGCTGCGCGGCGAGACCGAGGCGCTGGAAGAGGCCTGGCTTGAGGCCGAGGCGGTGCTCGAGGAAGCCGCCGCGAGGTTCAGCGACACGGGCGGTGACGGTGAGCGTGCAGGAGGCGAAGCTTCGCCCGGCGCGGCCAGCGCTTGATGCGGGCCTCCTGCCGCTGGGCCTCGCTGCGCGAGCCGGCGGCGGTGCTCCAGGCCACCACCACGGGCCGCCGGCCGCGGGTGTAACGCGGCCCGCCGGCGAGTTCACCGTTGTGCTGGCGCAGGCGCCTCGCGAGATCCCGGGTCACGCCCGTGTAGAGTGAACCATCGGCGCAGAGCAACACGTAGACGACCCATGCTGCTGGCGCTGCGCGTTGCGCGGATTGGTCGTTGGCCGGCCCGGTGTTAGCATTAGCCCCGTCAGCCACCTCTGCCCGTTACCCCTACCAGCTGGAGACCCCAATGAGTGAGCACATCGTACACGTGACCGATGCCAGTTTCGATCAGGACGTCCTGGGCGCCGACGTGCCGGTCATCGTCGACTTCTGGGCCGAATGGTGCGGCCCCTGCAAGATGATCGCGCCGATTCTCGACGAGGTCGCGAGCGAGTACGCCGGGCGCCTGAAGGTGTGCAAGGTCGACGTGGATTCCAACCCGGAGATTCCGCCGAAGTTCGGCATCCGCGGCATCCCGACGCTGATCCTGTTCAAGAACGGCGCCGCGGAAGCGACGAAGGTCGGCGCCCTGTCCAAGACACAGCTCGTCGAATTCATCGAAGAAGCGCTCTGATTTCCCCGTCGCGGGGCGCCCGCCGGTGCGCAAAAAAACCGGTAGACGCCCCTAACCCACCATGCTAAATTCATTTTCGTCGCGCACCCCTGCGCAACCATAATAACCCCGAAACCCGACCGGCTGCTCCAATACCCGGGTGCCCGTGGCGCCCCCTAGCCGCCCGCGCGGCCCGGGCCTGTCCTTTCCCTCTCGAATCACACCCCAGAACAAATCTATGAACCTGACCGACCTGAAGACCAAAGCAACGCAAGAGCTCATCGACATTGCCCAGGGCATCGGCCTCGAGAACATGGCCCGGTCCCGGAAGCAGGACATCATCTTCTCCATCCTCAAGAAGCACGCGAAGAGCGGAGAGGACATCTACGGCGACGGGGTGCTGGAGATTCTCCAGGACGGTTTCGGCTTCCTGCGCTCCGCGGACAGCTCCTACCTGGCAGGCCCGGACGACATCTACGTGTCACCGAGCCAGATCCGCCGCTTCAACCTGCGCACCGGTGACACGATCACCGGCAAGATCCGTCCACCGAAGGACAGCGAGCGCTACTTCGCCCTGCTCAAGATCGGCGAGGTCAATTTCGACCGGCCGGAGAACTCCAAGAGCAAGATCCTGTTCGAGAACCTCACGCCGCTGTTCCCGACAGAGCGGCTGACCCTCGAGAAGGGTAACGGCAGCACCGAGGACCTCACCGGGCGCATCATCGACCTCGTCGCCCCGATCGGCAAGGGCCAGCGCGGCCTGCTCGTGGCACCGCCCAAGGCCGGCAAGACGATCATGATGCAGAGCATGGCGCAGGCCATCATGAGCAATAACCCGGAGTGCTACATCATCGTGCTGCTCATCGACGAGCGGCCCGAGGAAGTGACCGAAATGCAGCGCTCCGTCGGCGTGCGCGGCGCCGAGGTGGTCGCGTCCACCTTCGACGAGCCGCCCGCCCGCCACGTGCAGGTGGCCGACATGGTCATCGAGAAGGCCAAGCGCCTCGTCGAGCACAAGCGCGACGTGGTCATCCTCCTCGACTCCATCACCCGCCTCGCCCGCGCCTACAACACGGTGATCCCGAGCTCCGGCAAGGTACTTACCGGCGGTGTCGACGCGCACGCGCTCGAGCGGCCGAAGCGCTTCTTTGGCGCGGCCCGCAACATCGAGGAGGGCGGCAGCCTCTCCATCCTCGCCACGGCGCTCATCGACACCGGTTCGAAGATGGACGAGGTGATCTACGAGGAGTTCAAGGGCACGGGCAACATGGAGCTGCACCTGGATCGGAAGATCTCCGAGAAACGCGTCTACCCGGCCATCAACATCCGCCGCTCCGGCACCCGCCGCGAGGAACTGCTCACCGGAGAAGAGGAACTGCAGCGCATGTGGATCCTGCGCAAGCTGCTCCACGGCATGGAGGACCTCCCCGCCATCGAGTTCCTCATCGACAAGCTCAAGGACACCAAGACCAACGACGAGTTCTTCCTGTCCATGCGCCGCAAGTAAGCGCGCGCAGCTTGCTATACTCCCCGCCCACTTCCGAGAGGGCACGGCATGGCCGCACGCTACGCAGACCTGCGCGATTTCATCGATGCCCTGGAAAAACAGGGTGAGCTGAAGCGCATCGACCTCGAGGTCGACCCCTGCCTGGAAATGACCGAGATCGCCGACCGCACGCTGCGCGCCGGCGGCCCGGCGCTGCTGTTCACGAACCCGAAGGGCTCCTCCGTTCCCGTGCTCGCCAACCTGTTCGGCACCGAGCGCCGGGTCGCCCTCGGCATGGGCGCCGACGACGTCGGCGCCCTGCGCGAGATCGGCGAACTGCTCGCCTACCTGCGCCAGCCCGACCCGCCGGAAAACTTCCGCGACGCCATCGACAAGGCACCGCTGCTCAAGAAAGTCATGGCCATGGGGCCGAAGGTCGTGCGCAACCCGCCCTGCCAGGTGCACGTGCGCGAGGGCGACGCCGTGGATCTCTACGAGCTGCCGATCCAGACCTGCTGGCCCGGCGACGCCGGCCCGCTCGTGACCTGGCCCCTGGTCATTACCCGCGGGCCGCAGAAGAAACGGCAGAACCTCGGTATCTACCGCATGCAGCTCATCGGGCGGAACAAGCTGATCATGCGCTGGCTGTCGCACCGGGGCGGCGCCCTCGACTACCGCGACTGGCAGCAGCAGAACCCGGGTAAGCGCTACCCCGTGGCCATCGCCCTGGGCGCCGACCCGGCCACCACCCTCGGCGCCGTGACGCCGGTGCCGGATACGCTTTCCGAGTACGCCTTCGCGGGCCTCCTGCGCGGCGGCAAGACGGAGCTCGCCGAGTGCGTAACCCCGCTCTGCCGCGAACACGGCCTGCAGGTCCCGGCGAGCGCCGAGTTCGTCCTCGAGGGCTACCTCGAGCCCGGCGAACTCGCGGACGAAGGCCCTTTCGGCGACCACACCGGCTACTACAACGAGGTCGACCGCTTCCCCGTGTTCACCGTGGAGGCGATCACCAGCCGCGAGGCGCCGATCTACCACAGCACCTACACCGGGCGCCCGCCGGACGAGCCGGCCATTCTCGGCGTGGCCCTCAACGAGGTCTTCGTCCCCCTGCTGAAAAAGCAGTTCCCGGAGATCGTCGACTTCTACCTGCCGCCGGAGGGCTGCTCCTATCGCATGGCGGTAGTGACCATGCGCAAGGAATACCCGGGACACGCCAAGCGGGTGATGCTGGGCATCTGGTCTTTCCTGCGCCAGTTCATGTACACGAAGTTCATCGTCGTCACCGACGACGACATCGACGCGCGCAACTGGCAGGACGTGATCTGGGCGATCACCACACGCATGGACCCGCGCCGCGACTGCACCTTCGTCGACAACACGCCGATCGACTACCTCGACTTCGCCTCACCGGTTGCCGGCCTCGGCTCCAAGGTCGGCCTCGACGCCACCAACAAGTGGCCCGGTGAAACGGATCGCGAGTGGGGAGAGCCCATCCGCATGGACGAGGCGACCCGGGAGCGGGTAGACGCAATCTGGGACCGGCTGGGGCTCTAGCAACGCCCCGCTGACCGGGAAGGCGCCGCGGAAGGCGCGACGAGACACTCTGCGAGGGCTGCCGCCCGGGTTCAGTCTTTCTTTTCTTCGACCCGCTCGCCGTCGAGGCGGCGATCCTCGGGGACGAGATCCTCCCGGCCGACCGCATCGGGAAGCGGCAGCTCCGGCAGGGCCTCGCCCTGCAGGGTAATGCCCGTGTTGAAGTACTGGGCGGCCAGGCTCGTCTCCCCGCTCGCGAGCAGCAGCCGGCCGAGCTCCGCGCAGGCCTCTTCCGTGGGGCCCGCCTGGATGCTGCGCTCGAAGTACTGCCGCGCACGCTGCCAGTCCTGCTGGCGGGCGGCGAGGCGGCCGAGGCAGAGGAACAGCTCCGGGTCGTCGCCGTGCTTGCCCAGCCAGTGCTCGGCCTGCGTGAGCTGACGCTTGCTCTTCTCGAGCGCCAGGCGGCCATAACGATTGACCAGCTCCGGGTCCCAGCGCTTCTTCAGCGTGCGCGTGATGAGCTTTGCCGCATCGTCCCCGGCGCCGACCTTCTCCAGCAGTTCCACGTAGCGGTGCAGGAGGACTTCGTCCTGCTGCAGCGCCGGCGGCACGCGGCGCCAGGTGAGCTTGAGGGCCGCGGCCGTGTCGTCACCGAGGTCGAGGGCCGCGCCCTCGAGGAGCCGCAGGTGACACTCGCGCTCGAGGCGGGCGAGCTCCTTGTCCGGCAGCGCGCCCTGGCGCCTGAGCACCGGCAGCAGCTCGGCGAGGCCCTCCCAGTCGCCGAGGCCGAGCAGCGCCTTGCAGCGCAGCCGGGAAACCTGCGGGCTGTTGCTGCGCTGAGCCACCCGCTCGAGGCAGGTGAGGGCCCGGTCGAACTTGCCGCCCTGCAGGGCGAGCTCGGCCTGGGTCAGGTCCACGGCGACGGCGGACTGGACGTCCTCGCGCAGCGCCGCCTCGAGGTCACTGCGCATCTGCTCGGGATCGTCGAGCTGGAAGCTGGCGCGGGCGGCCATCAGGTGATTGAAGACCGGCGACGCGCTGTGCTTCGCACCGCGCTGCAGCGCGCGGCGGGACTTGCGCCAGTCGCCCTCGATGTAGCTGATCAGGCCCCGGTTGGTCAGCCGCGCGGCCTGGCGCCGCTGCCGGGCGGTCGCCCAGAAACGCACCGACCCGGGGCTCGCCAGCAGCCGCGCAATCGTGCCGACGACCGCGTACAGCACCAGGACCAGCACGGCAATCAGCAGCAGTCCGACCCAGAGGCTCGACTCCACGGTGTAGTCGCCGAAAGCGATGAGCAGGTAGCCCGGCTCGCTCTCGATCATCGCCACCAGGCCCACGCCCAGCAGCAGGGCGATGAGCGCGAGGAGGAAGAAGCTGCGCATCAGTCGCCGCTCCGGCCCGCGCGCGCGGCGAGCACGGACTGCATGGCGGCGAGGCTGCCGGTCGCGTCGGGGACGTCGACACTCACGCGCTCGCCGGCGAGGTCCTCGAGCTCGGCAACCATGGCAGCGGCGCCGTCGGGATCGCTGGCTTCGAACTCGCGGACCCAGCCCGCGGCGCGCTCCACGCTCTCCCGGTACAGCCGGCCGTTGCCGGAAAGCAGCGCCACCTGGGCCTGCTCCAGCAGCATGCGCAGGTTCTGGCGCACCAGCCGCTCCCACTGCGGATCCATGAGGACTTCCACCGGCTCGTCCCGGCGGCGTACCACGACGTAGTCGGAAAGCTTGGCGAGGGCGCGCTCGTAGCCCTGGCGCAGCCGGCTCTGCCAGTCTCCCTCACCCTTCGGCGGGGCGTCACCCGCCGGCAGGGAGGGCGTATCGAAGACCTCGAGGCTGTCGATGCGGTCGATGAGGGCGGCGAGGCGCAGGTAGGCGCCCTGCCGGTCGAGCTTCGGTACCGCGCGCACCGCGGCGAGGTCCTCGGCGATGGCCTCGCGGACCGCGTGGAGCGACGGATCGTCGAGCTCGCGCAGCACGCCGTCGGCACTGCGCAGCAGCGCCTGTGCAGAGGCGGTGTCGCCGGTCATGACCAGTCGCTGGTTGGCGAGGCGCAGGAGATAGTTGGTCTCGGCGAGCAGCCAGCTGTCGCGATCACCGGCGCTGACCTGCTGGAACTCCTCCAGCTGGCTGCGCTGGCGGGCGAGCTGGCTGTCGAGGCGCTCGAAGCGTCCCGCGACGGAGTCGCGCAGGCCGGCAACGGCCTTCGCGGTCTCGGCCTGCCCGCTGCGGGCGTCGCGGGCGTCCTCCGCCACGTCCGCCAGCCGGTCGCGAAGCTCGTCATCGGCTGCCTGGAGTTCACCGCGCAGCTGTGTCTCCGCGGCTTTCACCGCCAGCTCGACCTGGCGCTCCAGGGCGGTATTGAGCTGTTCGAGGGTCGCGCTCTCGCGGCCGGACACGGCCTCGAGCCCGGTGAGCCGCTGCAGCACGTCGCTGTCCCGGCGCTGCCCGTCGAGCAGCCCCCAGAAGGCGGCGCCGGCGGCGAGCACGGCGACGGCCAGGGCGAGCTTCGGGATAAGGGGATTGCCCGCCGGCTCGGCCGCGGGTGCCGGCGCTGCTGCCGGTATGGATGCGGGGCCGGCCGCGCTGCGCGCTGCAGCCGTACCCTCGCCCGTGTTACTGCTGCCGTCCGCCGTTACCGCCGGGGCGTCGCCCGCCGGAGCGTGCTGCGCCGCGTCGCCGGCGGCCGCGGCGGGCGCTGACGCGGCGTCAGTCCCGTCGCTGGTGTCGTAGTGCTGCGCGCTGTCGTCGTCGCGGTCTTCGTCTTTCGTCACTCGCTTTCCCCCAGGGCCGACCACCAGCGCTGCGCCGCGGCCAGCATGGCGTCGTCTGCGGCGTTGGCCGCGACCACCGGCTGCTGCCAGCCCGCGGCGACGGCTTCTTCCGCCACCCGCGCCGACGGTACGACCAGCGTAATGTCCGCTAACTTATGCGTTTCCCGGGGCTGAAGCAATGCCGTCAGGTTAGCGAGTGCTTCACCGCTGGAAATGAGTATCAGGCGCACGGCCTCCCGCGCCAGCCGGTCCCGGAGGCCGGCCCCGTCGAGGGCCGGTGCCACGCGCCGGTAGCAGGCCAGCTCATCGACCTCCGCACCGCGGGAGCCTAGCGTCTCGCGCAGGGCCTGCCGTCCCCCCTCCCCCTTGACGATGAGGACCCGGTCGCCGCGCACCGCCACCAGTTCCGGCAGCGCGAGGAGTCCCTCGCTGGTCATGTCGGCACCGGGGGTTCGCACGGCCAGGCCGGCCTCGCGGAGCGCCGACGCCGTACTGTCGCCCACCGCGTAGCAGGCCACGCCCACGGGCCACTGGGGCCAGTAGTCGAACAGCAGCTCGAGGCCGTAGCGCACGGCGTTCCGGCTGATGAAGATGCAGTGCTGGTAGCGATCGAGGTCTGCTACCAGCCGGCGCTGTGCCGGTGCCAGCCCGTCGAGCGGCTCGAGCGCGAGGAGCGGCTGCCGCGTGACCGTGAAACCCGCCGCCTCTAGCCGCTCGCACAGGCTGTCGCCCTGCCCGGCCGGGCGCGTGACCAGGACCGTTGGCGCGGCGCCTGGCGGGGCCACTAGCGGTTGTACACCTCGGCGAGGATGGCCTCGGCGCCCTGGCCGAGGAGATCCTCCGCCACGGCGATACCGAGGGCCTCCGCCTCGGCCGCGGGCGCGCGGCCCTCGGCGCGCAGCACCGTGGTGCCGTCCGGGCGGCCCACGAGGCCTCGCAGCCAGAGTGCGCTGCCGCCGTCCACGTGTTCCGCGTAGGCGGCAATGGGCACCTCGCAGCCGCCCTGCAGGCGCCGGTTCAGGGCCCGCTCGGCCAGCACGCGCTCGGCGGTAGCCCCGTGGTGCAGCGGTTGCAGGAGCTCGAGGGTCGCGCGGTCGTCACTGCGCAGCTCGATGCCCACGGCGCCCTGGCCGCCCGCGGGCAGCGAGTCGGCGACGGGGATGTGGTTGCGGATGCGCTCGCCGAGGCCCAGGCGCAGGAGGCCGGCGCTGGCGAGGATGATCGCGTCGTACTCGCCGTCGTCGAGCTTGCGCAGCCGCGTCTGCACGTTGCCGCGCAGGAAGCGCACCGTGAGATCGGGCCGGCGGGCGCGCAGCTGGCATTCCCGGCGCAGGCTGGAGGTGCCGACCACCGCGCCTGCGGGCAGGTCCTCGACGCGCTCGTAGCGGTTGCTGACGAAGGCGTCCGTGGGCTCCTCCCGCTCGCAGATCACACCGAGGCCGAGGCCCTCGGGAAACTCCATCGGAACGTCCTTCATGGAGTGCACGGCGATGTCGGCGCTGCGATCGAGGAGGGCCGTCTCCAGCTCCTTAACGAACAGGCCCTTGCCGCCGACCTTGGCCAGGGGCACGTCGAGGATCTGGTCCCCGCGCGAGGTCATGCCGAGGAGCTCGACGCGAAGGCCCGGGTGCGACGCCGTGAGTGCATCGCGTACGTACTCCGCCTGCCACAGCGCGAGCGCGCTCTCGCGGGTCGCGATGGTGACTGTCTGGCCCATGTGGTTCCCCCGGTATGTGAAAGCGGCGCCATGATACCAGCGACCGCCCCGGGGGTCAGCGCGCCGCGAGCCGCTCCCGGAACGCCCCCAGGTGCCGCCGGCTCACCGCCGGCCGCTGGTCGACACCGTCGAGCTCCACGACCCAGCCGCCGTCCCCGCGGGCGAGGCGGGTGACGTGGGCGAGCGCGACGAGGGCGCCGCGGTGCACGCGCACGAAACGCCGGGGGAACTCGCGCTCGAGGTCCTTCAGGGTTTCGTCCAGTACCAGCGAACCCCGGGGGCTGTAGGCGACCACGTACTTCTGCTCCGCCAGCAGGCAGCGCACCGTGTCGACGGGCAGGGTCCGCATGCCGCCGTGGCCGCTGCTCACCAGTTCACGCCGGCCCTCGTCACCGCGCAGCGCCGCGAGCTGGGCGCGGTTGACCCGGCCGGCCGCGGCCAGGGCCTGCGCGAGATCAGCCTCGCGCACCGGCTTCAGCAGGTAACCGACCGCGGCGTGGCGCAGCGCATCGAGGGCGTAGGCGTCGTAGGCGGTACAGAACACCACGGCCGGTGGCTGTGCCATGGCGGCGAGCTGCTCCGCGACAGCGAGGCCGTCGATGCCGGGCATGCGGATGTCGAGGAGCACGAGGTCCGGCGGCGCGGCCTGCACCGCGCCCAGTGCGCTCTCGCCGTCACCGGCTTCACTGACCACCGCGTCCGGGCGCAGGCGCGCGAGGAGCCGCTGCAGCCGCTCGCGGGCCAGGGGTTCGTCATCGACGACCAGGATTCTCATTGCGCTCAGTGCAGCGGCAGCCGCACGGCCACGGCGTAGCTGTCGCCCGCCCGCGCGGCGCGGAAGCGGTGCCGCTCCGGGTACAGCGCCGCGAGCCGCTGGCGGATGTTGTCGAGCGCCAGGTGTTCGCCGGAACCGGCGCCGGCCCCGCCCTCCCCGGGCACCGGGTTCACCAGCGAGAGGCGCAGCTCGCCGTCCCGTGCCTCGATCACGACGCGGATACAGCCGCCCTCGGGCAGGCGGGCGATGCCGTGGTTGACGGCGTTCTCGAGCAGCGGCTGGAGCAGCATCGACGGCAGCCGCACGGCGCGGGCGGCGTCGTCCACCGCCCATTCCACCGCGAGCCGGTCGCCCAGGCGCAGCGTCTCGATCGCCAGGTAGCGCTCGCAGAGCGCGAGCTCCTCGGCGACCGTCGTCTCCTGCTCGTCCTCGCGCAGGCTCGCGCGCAGGAGGTCCGCGAGGTCCTCCACGGCCCTCTCCGCGGCCGCGGGCCTGGCACCGATGAGGCTGGCGATACTGTTGAGCGTGTTGAACAGGAAGTGCGGGTGGATGCGCGAACGCAGCGACGCGAGGCGCGCCTGCAGCCCCGCGCGCTGTTGCCGCACGAGCTGCTGCTGCAGGTAGAAGTAGCGCAGTACGATGCCGGCCAGGAGAACGGCCACCAGCACATTGCGCAGGATCCAGCCCGGGGCCTGCACCGCTTCCAGCGTCGGCGGGTAGGCGAGGCGGGCGAGACCGCTGCTCGCCGCCGTCACCGTGGCGACCACGGCGAGGGCGGCGACGGTCACCAGCGGCAGCCCGAAGCGCACCAGCAGCGGGCGCAGGCCGCAGAGCAGTGCGGACGACAACAGCACGCACCACTGCACGAACAGGGAGGCCGGCCCGAGGCCCTGCCAGTCGAAGGGGCGGGGTACGCTGTCGGCGAGGTGGTGGACCAGCACGAGCAGTTCTGCGAGCAGCACCGCAAAGAAGACGGCCCGCGGCGCGCACAGGTCGGGCAGGAAGAAATCGTCTTCGGGCAGCGGACCAGCCGCGCCCGGCGGCTCGCGTCGCGGCATCGCCGGCTCCCGGTGAAACGGCGCTGTTATACTTGCACGCCCGCTCGCAGTGGACAAGGCGGGGGTGGGCGGCGAACAGCAAGGCGGCGACAGGGACGAGGACATGAGCAGGGACGGCAGCAGCGACGGCGACACGAGCAACGTCTGGGGAGGACGCTTCAGCGAGGCGACCGATGCCTTCGTGCAGCGTTTCACCGCCTCCGTGGCCTTCGACCGGCGCCTGGCGCAGGAGGACATCGCCGGCTCGCGCGCCCACGCGGCGATGCTGCGCGACCGCGGCGTGCTCAGCGCCGACGACCACGAGCGCATCGCGAGCGGCCTGGACCGGGTGGCCGCCGAGATCGAGGCCGGGGAGTTTCCCTGGTCGGAACGCCTGGAAGACGTGCACATGAACATCGAGGCACGGCTCACGGAGCTCGTGGGCCCCGCCGGGAAACGCCTGCACACCGGTCGCTCGCGCAACGACCAGGTCGCCACCGACATCCGCCTCTGGCTGCGCGAGGCCATCGACCGCATCGCCGATGAACTGGGCAGGCTGCAGCGCGGCACCATCGGTCTCGCCCGCAGGCACGCCGACACCATCATGCCCGGCTTCACGCACCTGCAGACGGCGCAGCCGGTGACCTTCGGCCACCACCTGCTGGCCTGGAACGAGATGCTCGAGCGCGATTACGGCCGCCTGCGCGACTGCCGGGCGCGGCTGAACCAGTGCCCGCTCGGCGCGGCGGCGCTGGCGGGTACCACCTTCCCCCTGGACCGGGCGCAGACGGCCGCCGCCCTCGGTTTCGACGGCCCCTGCGAAAACTCACTGGATGCGGTTTCGGAC
>CAJWWA010000090.1 GCA_913048495.1 uncultured Halieaceae bacterium | reverse complement strand
GGCGGCGGCGGCGGCGGCCAGCGGGCTGCCGGTGTGCCTGATGCACATGCAGGGCTCGCCGGAAACCATGCAGGCGGACCCGCGCTACGTCGACGTGGTCGCCGATGTCGAGCGTTTCCTCCGCGAGCGGGTGGCGGCCTGCCGTGCGGCGGGCATCGACGCCGGGTCCATCCTCCTCGACCCGGGTTTCGGCTTCGGCAAGACCGTCGCGCACAACCTGGCCCTGCTCGCGGCGCTGCCCCGTCTCGGGGCGCTCGGCCATCCCCTGCTGGTCGGATTGTCGCGCAAGTCGCTCATTGCTAAGCTCCTCGGGCGGTCCGTCGAGGAGCGTCTGCCGGCCAGCCTGGCGCTTGCGGTGCTCGCCGCGGAGCGCGGCGCCAGCATCGTCCGTGCCCACGACGTCGCCGAGACCGCAGATGCGCTTGCCATGGTGGCGGCGCTGGCAGAGGCAGGAACTGCATGAGCAAGCGCTACTTCGGTACCGACGGCATCCGCGGTACGGTCGGCCAGGCACCGATTACCCCCGACTTCATGCTCAAGCTGGGCTGGGCCTGCGGCCGCGTGTTCACGGAACGCTCCTCGGAAGCGGGCCGCTGCTCCGTGATCATCGGCAAGGACACGCGCGTTTCCGGCTACATGTTCGAATCGGCGCTGGAGGCCGGGCTGGTCGCCGCCGGTGTCGACGTCAAGCTCCTCGGGCCGATGCCGACCCCCGCGGTGGCGCTGATGACCCGCAGCCACAACGCGGACGCCGGCATCGTCATCAGTGCCTCACACAATCCCTTTGAGGACAACGGCATCAAGTTCTTCTCCGCCGACGGGTCCAAGCTGCCCGACGACGTGGAGCTGGCGATCGAGACGATGCTCGATGCGCCGCTGGAAACGGTGCCCCCGCGTGCCATCGGCAAAGCCGTGCGCGTGGTCGATGCGGCCGGCCGCTACATCGAGTTCTGCAAGAGCACGGTTCCCGAAGGCTTCAGCCTGCGCGGCCTGCGCGTCGCCCTCGACTGCGCCCACGGGGCGACCTACGCCATCGCGCCGGCGGTGTTCGCCGAGCTCGGTGCGGAGGTGGAATCCATGGGGGCCGCGCCCGATGGCTTCAATATCAACCAGGGCGTCGGCTCCACGGACATGGCATCGCTCTGCGCCCTGGTGCGCGCGAAGGGGGCCGATGTCGGCATCGCCTTTGACGGCGACGGCGACCGGGTGCTGTTCGCGGATGAGCAGGGTGCGGTCGTCGATGGCGACGAACTGCTCTACATCATCGCCATGCACCGCACCGCCCAGGGCACGGCTGACGCCGGCGTGGTCGGCACGCTGATGAGCAACCTCGGCCTCGAGCTCGCCCTGCGCGAGGCCGGCCTCGACTTCGCGCGCACGCCGGTGGGTGACCGCTACGTGCGCGAGCGCATGGTCGCGGAGGGCTGGCACTTGGGTGGCGAGTCCTCCGGTCACATTATCTGCAGCGATGTCACGACCACCGGCGACGGTATCGTGGCAGCGCTGCAGGTGCTCCAGGCCCTGCGCGCGGCCGGCAAGCCCCTGTCCGAGCTCGCTGCCGGCATGAACCGGCTGCCCCAGCGGCTGGTCAACGTGCGCCGCGAGGGCAACGGCGCCCTCGAGGGCAACGGCACCGTCGCCGCGGCCGTGGCGGCAGCGGAGGCGGAGCTCGGTGACGCGGGGCGCGTGCTCCTGCGGCCGTCGGGCACGGAGCCGGTCGTGCGGGTCATGGTCGAGGGTCGCGACGCCGAGCAGGTCGAGGCCCTTTGCGAACGCCTGGCAGAGGAAGTTGCCCGCGGCCTTGCCTGACCGCTTTTACCGCTGATTCCCGCTTGTCACCCCCGGTGGTCTTGGGTACCATTGCGCCCCTTTCCGAGCCGGGTGCTAGCGATGCGACGTCCCTTGGTTGCTGGAAACTGGAAGATGCACGGCTCCCTCGCGGCGAATCGCAACCTGCTCGAGGGCCTGGCATCGGCCGGGTTGCCGGACGCCGTCGACGTGGCGGTCTGTCCGCCTTTCGCCTACCTGCAGCAGGCCCTGTCGCTCTGCGCAGGCAGTGCCCTGTCCGTCGGCGCGCAGGACTGCAGCCACATGGCGGAGGGTGCCTACACCGGTGAGGTGTCGGCGCCGATGCTGGCGGATCTGGGCTGCCGCTGGGTGATCATCGGTCACTCGGAGCGGCGCCAGTATCACCGGGAGACGTCTGCGCTGATCGCCGCCAAGGTGTGTGCGGCGGCCGACGCGGGACTGGCGCCAATCATCTGCGTCGGGGAGACCCGCGAGCAGCGTGAGGGTGGCGAGGCGGAAGCCGTGGTCGCTGAGCAGCTCGAGGGCGCGCTGGCCGACGAACCGCGCGCCGCGGGAATGGTGATCGCCTATGAGCCCGTCTGGGCCATCGGCACCGGGCTCACCGCGAGCCCCGATGAGGCGCAGGCCATGCACGCGTTCATCCGCGAACGGCTGGCGGGAATCGTCGACGACGGCGAGGCGGTGCGGCTGCTCTACGGCGGCAGCGTCAAGGCCGGCAACGCGGCAGACTTGTTTGCGCGCCCCGATATCGACGGCGCGCTGGTGGGAGGCGCCTCCCTCGACGCGGAAGCCTTTGCCGCGATCGTCCGCGCCGCCGCCACGGACTGACGCCCGGAGACGGGCAGGGGAGTTATGGAACAGATCGTATTGATCGTGCACCTGCTGCTGGCGCTGGCCATCATCGGCCTGATCATGCTGCAGCAGGGGAAGGGCGCCGACATGGGTGCGTCCTTCGGTGCCGGTGCGTCGCAGACGCTCCTCGGCAGCACGGGCAGCGCCAACGTGCTGACCCGCGCCACGGCCTGGCTGGTCGCCGCGTTTTTCGCGACCAGCTTCGGTCTTGCGATCATTGCCACGGAGAAGACGCGCAGCGTCGATGACGTGGATATCGCCGTGCCGGCGGTGCAGCAGCAGCCGGCCACGGAAGAGGCTTCCGCCGACGACCTGCCGGCGGGGGAAGCGGGCGACGCGCCCGCGGCTGCGCCGGTAGAGGGCGATCTGCCCACGGGAGACATTCCCGAAGCGTAGGCACCGGGGTAGAATAGGCGGGATGAACAAGCCGAAGTGGTGGAATTGGTAGACACGCTATCTTGAGGGGGTAGTGAGCTATGCTCGTGGGGGTTCAAGTCCCCCCTTCGGCACCAAACAGCCCGGTCGCGGGCGGGAAGGAAAGGCACAAAGGATGTTGACCGCACCGGGAGGCCTACCTATAATACGCGACCTCTTTGGGGGCACCTTGAGGGTGTGTCCCGGGCAAGCAAGCTTGCCATGAGCGTTTTGATGCGGGGTGGAGCAGCCTGGTAGCTCGTCGGGCTCATAACCCGAAGGTCGTCGGTTCAAATCCGGCCCCCGCTACCAAATACGCATCACCTGCTCCGAAACCTGGTGATGCGGCGTGAAAAGCCCCTTTTTGGGGCTTTTTCGTTTGTACCGAAAAAATTTCGCAGGAGACGCGTGAGCGGCAGGGAAAACAGGCTGCGTGAGTTGCTCGGACCGACCGTCGAGGCCCTGGGCTTCGAACTCTGGGGTGTCGAGCACCTGGCGCAGGGGCGCCACAGCGTACTGCGGGTGTACATCGAGCGGCCCGAGGGCATCAGCGTCGATGACTGCGCCGCGGTGAGCGAGCAGGTCAGTGCGGTCCTGGATGTCGAGGACCCGATCAACGGCGAGTACACCCTCGAGGTGTCGTCGCCGGGGCTGGACCGCCGGCTCTTTGCCCTGGCCCAGTACGGTCGCTACCTCGGCGAGACCATCGACCTGCGCCTGCGCTCGCCCTTCGAGGGCCGGCGCAAGTTCCGCGGGCTGCTCAAGGGCGTCGAGGGTGAGGACGTGGTGGTACAGGTCGATGACCACGAGTATCTCCTGCCCTTCGACACGATCGACAAGGCGCAGGTGGAACTGCCGGCAGACATCGGCGGCAACGGGCGCGAGGCAAGGTAGGCTCATGAACAAGGAAATCCTGATGGTCGCGGAAGCCGTCTCGAACGAGAAGGGCGTTTCCGAGGACATTATCTTCGAGGCGATCGAGCTGGCGCTGGCCACGGCCACCAAGAAGCGCTACGACGAGGACGCGGATATCCACGTCACCATCGACCGCGAGTCCGGCGACTACGAGACCGTTCGCCGCTGGCTGGTCGTGCCGGACGACGAGGTCGCCCTGCTCGGGACCCAGTTCACCACCGAGGAGGCCGCCGAGAAGGACCCGGGCCTGAAGGTCGGAGACATCTACGAGGAGAAGGTCGAGAACGTCGAGTTCGGCCGCATCGCCGCGCAGACCGCCAAGCAGGTGATCGTACAGCGCGTCCGCGACGCGGAGCGCGCCCAGGTGGTCGAGGAGTACCAGCACCGGGTCGGCGAGCTGGTCGCCGGCTCCGTGAAGAAAGTGACCCGCGACAATATCATCGTCGACCTCGGCAACAACGCGGAGGGCCTGCTGCCCCGCGGCGAGCTCGTGGGCCGCGAGACCTTCCGGGTCAACGACCGCGTGCGCGCCATTCTCACCGAGATCAGCACCGAGACCCGCGGCCCGCAGCTCATCCTGAGCCGCGCCTGCCCGGAGATGCTCATCGAGCTGTTCAAGATCGAGGTACCGGAGATTGCCGAGGGCGTCATCCAGATCCGCAGCGCTGCTCGCGACCCGGGCTCCCGCGCCAAGATCGCGGTGAAGACCAACGACCAGCGCATCGACCCCGTCGGTGCCTGTGTCGGCATGCGCGGGTCGCGCGTCCAGGCCGTGTCCAACGAGCTCGACAACGAGCGCGTCGACATCGTGCTCTGGGATGACAACGCGGCCCAGCTGGTGATCAATGCCATGTCGCCGGCGGAGGTGGAGTCCATCGTCGTCGACGAGGACGCGCACGCCATGGATGTGGCCGTGTCCGAGGACAACCTCGCCCAGGCCATCGGTCGCTCGGGCCAGAACGTGCGCCTCGCGAGCGAGCTCACCGGCTGGACCATCAACGTGATGAGCAACGAGGAAGCTGCGGAGAAACACGAGGCCGAGGCCGGGCAGATCATCCAGACCTTCATGGATCAGCTCGATATCGATGAGGAGGTCGCGGAGATCCTGGTCGAGGAAGGCTTCACGACGCTCGAAGAGGTGGCCTATGTCCCCCTCGACGAGATGCTCTCCATCGAAGGCTTCGACGAGGAGATCGCCGAGGAACTGCGCGCCCGCGCCAAGGACGCGCTGCTGACGCTCGCGATCGCCTCCGAGGAGCAGCTCGGGGCGAACGAGCCGGCCGAGGACCTGCTGACCATGGACGGCATGGACCGGCACCTCGCCTATCTGCTCGCCAGCCGCGGCATCGTCACGATGGAAGACCTTGCCGAGCAGGGCGTCGACGACCTGATGGATATCGAGAACATGACGGAAGAGCGCGCAGGCGAGTTGATCATGACCGCGCGCGCCCCCTGGTTTGCCGAAGAGGAAGCCCAGTCCTGAAGGCACTGGCCAGTACCACGGAAAGTCAGGGAACCAGGGTAGCTAGGAGAGTATTTGCATGGCGCAGGTGACAGTAGAGCAGCTGGCGAAATCCGTAGGCGCATCGGTGGAGCGGCTCTTGACCCAGATGCGCGACGCCGGTCTGCCCCACAAGGACGCCGCGGAGCCGGTATCCGATGAAGACAAGCAGACGCTTCTCGCCCACCTGAAGCGCAGCCACGGCGAATCCGCGGCGGCGCCGAAGCGCATCACCCTGAAGCGCAAGACCATGAGCACGCTGCGCACGGGCGGTTCTTCCGGGAAGAAGACGGTCAACGTCGAGGTCCGCAAGAAACGGACCTACGTGAAGCGCGAGGAGCCTGAGGCGCCGGCCGAGGAAGCAGTCGAAACCGCGGTCAGCGCCGAAGCCGAGCTGCCGGAAGCGGCTGCGGCGGAGGCCCCGGCAGCCGAGGCCCGCCCCGCCGAGGAGACGCCGGCACCGAAGGAGCCCGAATTCGAGCCCCTGCCCGAGGAGGAGGACGAGCCCGAGGACCTCGACCCGGAGGTACTGCGCCAGCGCGCCGCCCTGCGCCGCAAGCAGAAAGAAGAGGAAGAGGCCGCGGCCCGCGCGGCGGCGATCGCTGCGCGCAAGGCCGAGGAAGAGCAGCGCCAGGCCGCCGAGGTCGCGGCGAAGGCGCGGGACGAGGCGCCGAAGCGTCCCAAGCGCCTGCACGCGGCGCCGTCCGAGCAGCCCCGCGATGAGCAGAAGCGCAAGAAGGGCCGTCTCGGGCGCAACGAGCCGCTCGGCCGCGGCAAGCAGCGCGGACACAACCTGTCCCTGTCCGACCTCGAGGCAGCGGAGGGTCGCGTGCGCCGTCGCGGTGGCCGCAAGAAGATGAAGGCCACCCACGAAGAGCACGGCCGTCACGGCTTCGAGATGCCGACAGAGAAGAAGATCTACGAAGTCCAGATCGCCGACATGATCTCCGTCGGCGGCCTCGCCGAGGCCATGGCCATCAAGTCCGGCGTAGTGATCAAGGAGCTCATGAAGCTCGGCGTCATGGCGACGATCAACCAGATGATCGATCGCGACACGGCGACGCTGGTGGTCGAGGAGCTCGGTCACAAGGTCAAGTACATCAGCGCCGACGCGCTGGAAGAGGATCTCACCGAAACCCTGGCCCAGCACGAGGGCACGCCGGAACCGCGCGCGCCGGTGGTCACGGTCATGGGCCACGTCGACCACGGCAAGACGTCGCTGCTCGACTATATCCGTAAGGCCAAGGTGGCCTCCGGCGAGGCCGGTGGCATCACCCAGCACATCGGCGCCTACCACGTCGAGACGGGCCACGGCATGATCTCCTTCCTCGACACCCCGGGGCACGCGGCCTTCACCGCCATGCGGGCCCGCGGTGCGAAGAGTACGGACATCGTGATCCTCGTGGTGGCCGCCGATGACGGCGTCATGCCGCAGACCATCGAGGCGGTGCAGCACGCGCGGGCGGCGGAGGTGCCGCTGATCGTCGCCGTGAACAAGATCGACAAGGAAGGGGCGGACCCGGACCGCGTAAAGAACGAGCTCGCGGCGCAGGAGGTGATCCCGGAAGAGTGGGGCGGCGACACGCAGTTCGTCCACGTCTCGGCGATCACCGGGGACGGCATCGACGCGCTGCTCGACGCCGTGCTGCTGCAGGCCGAACTCCTGGAGCTGAAGGCGCCGAAGGACGTGCCGGCCCAGGGCATCGTCATCGAATCGCGTCTCGACAAGGGGCGTGGCCCCGTCGCCTCCCTGCTCGTGCAGAGCGGTACGCTGCGCCAGGGCGAGATCGTTCTCGCGGGCCTGCAGTACGGCCGCGTCCGCGCCATGCTCGACGAGAACGGCCAGACCATCGAGACCGCCGGCCCGAGTATCCCGGTGGAGATCCTCGGCCTGGACGGCACGCCCGACGCCGGCGACCAGTTCGCCGTGGTCGAGAACGAGAAGCAGGCCCGGGACCTCGCCGACTACCGCCAGGAGAAGATGCGCGAGAACAAGCTGCAGCGGCAGCAGGCGGCGAAGCTCGACAACATGTTCGAGAGCATGACCGCCGGCGAGAAGAAGACCCTCAACGTGGTGGTCAAGGCCGACGTGCGCGGGTCGCTGGAAGCGATCCAGGCCGCGCTCCTGGACCTAGGCAACGAAGAGGTGCAGGTGAATATCGTGACCAGCGGCGTCGGCGGCATTGCCGAGACCGACGTGACCCTGGCCATCACCTCCGGTGCCGTTATCTTCGGCTTCAACGTCCGCGCCGATGCCGCGGCCCGGCGGCTGGTGGAGAACGAAGGCGTCGACCTGCGCTACTACAACGTCATCTACGACCTCATCGACGACGTCAAGCAGGCCCTGTCCGGCATGCTGGCACCGGAGATGCGCGAGGAGATCGTCGGCATCGCCGAGGTGCGCGAGGTGTTCAATTCGCCGAAGTTCGGCCAGGTTGCCGGCTGCATGGTCACGGAAGGCACCGTCTACCGGAGCAAGCCGATCCGCGTGCTCCGCGACAACGTGGTCATCTACGAGGGCGAACTCGAGTCCCTGCGCCGCTTCAAGGACGACGCCAACGAGGTCCGCAACGGCATGGAGTGCGGTATCGGCGTGAAGAACTACAACGACGTGCAGGTCGGGGACCAGATCGAGGTCTTCGAGGTCAAGGAGGTCGCCCGCTCCCTGTAGCGGCCCGCCATGGCACGAGAGTTCAGTCGCACCCAGCGGGTCGCCGATTACCTGCAGCGGGAGCTGGCGCTCCTGATACAGCAGGAGGTCGACGATCCTCGCGTGGGCATGGTCAGCCTGACCGGCGTCGACGTGAGCCGGGACCTGGCGCACGCGAAGGTCTGGTTCACCCGCCTCGGCAGCGACAGCGCCGAGGAGGCAACGGAGGCCGCAGATGCGCTGAACGGCGCTGCCGGTTACCTGCGCACGCTGCTCTCGCGGGAGGCCACCATGCGCAGCGTCCCGCGACTGCGCTTCGCCTTCGACAGCAGCGTCGGCCGCGGCCGCCACATGGAAGAACTGATCCGCGAGGCCGGTGAGCGCGCCCGTGCGCTCGATGCCCGCCGCGAGCGCGACGACACAGCGGACGGGGAGGACTGAGGTGGCCCGCCGCCGACGCGGTCGCCCGATCAGCGGTATCCTGGTACTCGACAAACCCGCCGGGCTGTCCTCGAACCGGGCGCTGCAGCGGGCCAAGGGTCTCTACCGGGCCGCGAAGGCGGGCCATACGGGCAGCCTCGACCCCCTGGCCACGGGGGTGCTGCCGCTCTGCTTCGGCGAGGCGACCAAGGTGTCGCAGTACCTCCTCGAGGCAGACAAGATCTACGAGAGCACCTTCGTGCTCGGTGTCAGCACCGACACGGGGGATGCCGAGGGCACGGAGACGGCGCGCGCCGATGCCCGCGCCCTGGACGCGGCCGCGGTGGAAGCGGCGCTGGTGCCCTTCCGCGGCGAGATCGAGCAGGTCCCGTCCATGTACTCCGCCATCAAGCAGGGCGGCAGGCCGCTCTACGAGCTGGCGCGGCAGGGACTGGAAGTGGAGCGCAAGGCGCGCCGGGTCACGGTCCACGCCTTCGAGCTGCAGGCCTTCCGCCCCGGCGAGCAGGCCGAGGCCGATGTGCGGGTACACTGCAGCAAGGGCACCTACGTGCGTACCCTGGCGGAAGACCTCGGCGCGGCGCTCGGCTGTGGTGCGCACGTGTCGCGGCTGCGCCGGCTGCAGTCCGGCCCCTTCCGCATCGACGAGGCGGTAACCCTGGAGGCGCTGCAGGCCCTCCGCGATGCCGGCGACGAGGCGGCGCTGGACCGGCTCCTGCTGCCGTCGGAGCGCGCCCTCGCGGACATGCCCCTGGTGACGCTGAGCGAGTCCGCAGGTTTCTACCTGCGCCAGGGCCAGCCGGTGCTAGTGCCAAACGCGCCCTGTGATGGTATGGTGCGCGTCGCCGCAGAGAGCGGGGAACTGCTCGGCATCGGCGAGATATTGGACGACGGGCGCGTGGCGCCCCGTCGACTGATGGTCACCAGGCGGTGACACGAACCTGTCTGTAAATCTGCACGGACAGGCTCTTTACATGAATCGGTCGCGCAGCGTAACGGGCGCGGCCTCGCAGGTTAACAAGAGGATGAACACATGGCATTGACTGCCGAGAAAAAAGCGGAAATCGTCAAGGAATACCAGCGCGTAGAGGGTGACACCGGTTCACCGGAAGTACAGGTGGCGCTGTTGACGGCAAATATCGAACAGCTGCGCGACCACTTCTCGTCGCACAAGCAGGATCACCACTCTCGCCGCGGCCTCATTCGCATGGTCAACCAGCGCCGCAACCTGCTCGATTACCTCAAGCGCAAGGATGCCGCGCGCTACGCGGAACTGATCAAGCGCCTGGGCCTGCGCCGCTAGGCCAGCCACACCGGGGCCCAGGGGCCCCGGTTGTCGTTTAAAGAATCGGAGAAAGATTGTGAATCCAGTAACCAAGACCTTCCAGTATGGCGGCCAGACCGTCACGCTGGAGACCGGGCGTATCGCCCGTCAGGCCACCGGTGCCGTGCTCGTGACCGTCGAGAACACGTCGGTGCTGTGCACCGTGGTCGCGGAAAAGACCTCCAAACCCGGCCAGCCCTTCTTCCCGCTGTCCGTCCACTACCAGGAGAAGACCTACGCGGTCGGCAAGATCCCCGGCGGCTTCTTTAAGCGTGAAGGCCGGCCCAGCGAGAAGGAAACCCTGACCTCCCGCCTCATCGACCGCCCGATCCGCCCGCTCTTCGCGGACGGCTTCATGAACGAGGTACAGGTGGTGTGCACGGTAATGTCCGCCGACAAGCACATCGACCCGGATATCCCCGCCATGATCGGCACCTCCGCGGCCCTGGCGATCTCCGGCTGCCCCTTCAACGGTCCCATCGGCGCCGCCCGCGTGGGCTTCACGGAGCAGGAGGGCTACCTCCTCAACCCGACCTACGCGCAGCTTGCCGACAGCAAGCTGGACATGGTCGTGGCCGGTACGAAGGATGCCGTGCTCATGGTCGAGTCCCAGGCAGACCAGCTTACGGAAGACCAGATGCTGGGCGCCGTTCTCTACGCGCACCAGGAGATGCAGGCCGTGGTCCAGGCCGTGAACGAACTCGCCGCGGAAGCCGGCAAGCCGCGCTGGGACTGGCAGCCCCCTGCCGTCAACGCGGAACTCGTTGCCGCGGTCGAGGCCCAGGTCAAGGACGCCCTCGGCGAGGCCTACCGCATCACCGAGAAAGCCGCCCGCTACGAGCGCGTCGGCGAGATCCGCCAGGCCTGCGTCGAGGCACTGGCCGTGGAAGGCGGCCCGAGCGAGGAAGAGATCAAGGACGTGTTCAAGAGCGTCGAGAAGCAGCTCGTGCGCAAGCGCATCCTCGACGGCGAAGCCCGTATCGACGGCCGCGACAGCCGCACGGTGCGCCCCATCGCCTGCGAGATCGACGTGCTGCCGAAGGCGCACGGCTCGGCCCTGTTCACGCGCGGTGAGACCCAGGCCATCGGTGCCGTCACCCTCGGCTCCACCCGCGACGCGCAGATCATCGACGCCCTCGAGGGCGAGCGGCGCGACCCGTTCATGCTGCACTACAACTTCCCGCCCTACTCGGTCG
>CAJWWA010000089.1 GCA_913048495.1 uncultured Halieaceae bacterium | reverse complement strand
GGGTGCCTTCCCCGAGCCGGCCCTGGCCGGATGGGGCCTGACCCTCGAGAACACGCGCTTCGTGCGGGCTGCCGACGCGGGCCTGTCGCGGGAAGATGTGCCGGAGCTCGAGCTGAAGTGGGCCTTCGCCTACCCCGGCGCGACCCGTGCGCGATCCCAGCCGACGGTGGTGGGTGATACGGTCTACGTGGGCTCCCAGTCCGGTGAGGTCTATGCCCTGGATCTCGAGCACGGCTGCGCCCGCTGGATCTTCCCGGCGGAGGCAGAGGTGCGCTCGGCCGTCACGGTGACCCGGGAGGGTGATGCAGCGGCCGCCTATTTCGGCGACTTCGCCGGCAACGTGTACCGTGTCGATGCGCGCAGCGGTGAGCTGCAGTGGCGCGCGTCCCTCGATGACCATCCCGCCCTCACGATCACGGGTTCCCCGCGCTATTTCGACGGCCGGCTGTTCGTGCCGATGTCGTCGACCGAGTGGGCGAGCGCGGCCGATCCGGGCTACGCCTGCTGCACTTTCCGCGGCGGTGTCGCAGCGCTTTCGGCGCAGACCGGTGAACGCCTGTGGACGACCCACACCATACCGGAAACCCCGGCGCCATCGGGGAAGAAGAATGCGCTCGGCGTTGCGCTGCTGGCGCCCTCGGGGGCGCCCGTGTGGAACAGCCCGACCATCGATGCCCGGCGGGGCCTGCTCTACGTGGGCACCGGCGAGTCCTATACGTCGCCGGCGCATCGCAACAGTGACTCGGTGCTGGCGATGGACCTGGAAACGGGGGAACTGCGCTGGAGCTACCAGGCGCTCGCGGGCGATGCCTGGAACATGGCCTGCAACCTGCCGGAGGGACAGCGCGCCAACTGCCCGGAGGAGGATGGCCCGGACCTCGATATCGGCGCGCCGCCGGTGCTCTGGCGGGGCCCCGATGGCCGTGAACTGCTGCTCGCCGGCCAGAAGTCCGGGATGGTACACGCGCTGGACCCGGCGCAGGACGGCAAGCTGGTCTGGCGCCGGCGTGTCGGTCGTGGAGGGTTTGCCGGTGGTGTCCATTGGGGCATGGCCACGGATGGCGACCGGCTCTTTGTGCCCAATGCCGATACGGACTTCATCGGCAAATGGAAGGGCGAGCGCAAACCGGGCCTGTTCGCCCTCGACCCGGCAACCGGGGAGACGCTCTGGTTCACGCCGGCGGGCGATCACTGCGCGGAGGCCGACAAGCCCGCCTGCGATCCGGGCCTGTCGGCGGCGGTCACGGCCATACCGGGTGTCGTTTTTGCCGGCGGCTTCGACGGCATGCTGAAGGCCTACGATGCCGGGAGTGGCGACGTGCTCTGGTCCTTCAATACGAACGACGAGTTTCCGGCGATCGCCGGCGGGGTTGCGCGCGGGGGTTCCATCGAGTCCGACGGCCCGGTGGTGTATGACGGCCACCTGCTGGTCAACAGCGGCTATCTCTTCGGCGGCCGCATGGCCGGGAATGCGCTGCTGGTCTTCAGTGTCGGCGGCGATTGACCGGGTAGCCCGGCCGGCCGCCGGCCCTACCGGGGCAGGGCGTAGGCCACGATGGTATCCCCGGGTTCCGTCTGGAACCACAGGTGCTGGCCCGTCGCCATGACCACGTACTGGCGGCCATCCACCGTGTAGGTCATCGGTGTCGCCTGGCTCCCGCCGGGCAGCTTGTCTTTCCAGAGTTCCTCGCCCGTGGCCATGTCGAAGGCGCGCAGGTAGCCATCCATCGTCGCCGCGATGAACAGGACGCCGCCCGCGGTGGCCACCGGTCCGCCGATATTCGGCGTCCCCAGCTTCCAGTCGAAGGGCAGGGGCAGGGGCAGTTCGTGGTTGATGGTCCCCAGCGGTACGTCCCAGCGCTTCTTGCCCGTGCGCAGGTCATAGGCGGAGAGACCGCCCCAGGGTGGCGGCGTACAGGGCGCGCCCCAGGGCGAAAGGAGGAATTCGCGCTTGACCTCGTAGGGCGTGCCCTTCATGGGTGAGACGTCGACGGCGCCGCTCAGGGCGACGGAGTCGCCGGCGTCGGCGCGCCGCGGCACCAGCGTGATGACCGACGCGACCCGGGATGAATTGATGAAGAGCGTTTCGCTGTCGGGATCGATGGCGGCGCCACCCCAGTTTGCGCCGCCGGAAGCGGCCGGGTAGTGGATGCTGCCCTCGAGGCTCGGCGGCGTGAACAGGCCCTCGAAACGCAGTGCCTCGATGCGTTCCCGGCACGCGGCGCGATCCCAGAAGGTAAAGCCATGGGCGTCCTCGGGGCGCAGGTCCGTGGAGAAGAGCGGCTCCGGGAGTACCGGCACCGGTTGCGTCGGTGACAGCCACTCCCCGGCAACGGCGCCCTGCGGCACGGGCCGTTCCTCCACCGGGAACAGCGGCTCCCCGGTGCGCCGGTCGAACACGAAGAGAAAGCCCTGCTTGGTGGGCTGCACGATGGCGGGGACCGCGGTGCCGTCGAAAGTGATGTCCACGAGGGTCGGCTGTGCGGGCGTGTCGTAGTCCCAGATGTCGTGGTGTACCAGCTGATAGGCCCAGGCCAGCTCACCGGTCGCCCCGTGCAGGGCGACCAGCGAATTGCCGTGGCGATTGTCGCCGGGGCGCTCGCCGCCGTAGTAGTCCGGCGACGGGCTCGAGGTGGGAACGAAGAGCAGATCGCGCGCGCTGTCGGTTGCCATGACCGACCACATGTTGGCGCCCCCGGTCCGGGTCCGGCTGTCGCCGAGCCAGTCCCGTTCCGTTGGCCCGCCCGCCTGCGGGATGGGGTCGAAGACCCATACCTGCTCGCCGCTGCGCGCATCGTAGCCGTACACCACGCCGCGCGGCGAGTCCGTGCGGACGTTGTCGAGGATCATGGATCCCACCGCCACGATGTCGCCGACGATGGTCGGAGGGGAGGCGAGTTTCAGTTCGCCGCGATGCTGGAGGCCGGGCTGGGCGGTGACCACCTCGCCGCCGCTGCCGAAGCCGGCACAGGCTTCGCCGGTGCGCGCGTCGATGGCAATCAGCCGCAGGTCGACCGTGGTGTAAAGGATGCGATGGTCGCAGCGCTCGTCACCCGGCGCCTGGCGGTCCTGCCACTGGGCGACCCCCCGGCAGACATACTGGTTCGGCAATTCGAAGTCCGGGTCGATCTCCGGGTCGAAGGTCCAGCGCTCCTTTCCCGTCGCCGGGTCCAGGGCAATGACGCGGCCGAAGGGCGTGCAGGTCACGAGCGAGTCCGCCGCGAGAATCGGTGTCGTTTCGGCAGAGCTGTTCACCAGCATCGATTCGCTGCGACGGCTCATTTCGCCGGTGCTGTAGCGCCAGGCGACTTCGAGGTCGGCGACGTTCTCCGGCGTCAGCTGCCGTGCCGGTGCGTAGCGGGTGCCGCCGGGGCTGGCGCCCCAGGCGCTCCACTGGCTGTCGAGTTCGTCTGCGGGCGCGGGCGGACTGTGCGCCGTGGATGCTGCTGCCAGGATCGCGAGTGCGAGCGATGGAAAGCGCATGGCCTATCCTTTTTAATTTTATTCAAATTATTGTTGATTACCGGTCGTTCGAATGCAAGGCGCGTTAGGATGGCGCACAGGTCATCGGCAAGCCGCACACGCACGTACACCCATCAAAGAAACGTTCGGATACAAATCCGGCGATGGAAGGAGGACAGCCATGGTGAACCCCATTACCCGCGCGACGGCAGCCGCGCTGCTCATCGCGGCCAGCACAGTCGCCCAGGCTGACTGGACGCTCGACGCCGGGGAGTCCCGGCTCAGCTTCATTTCAACCAAGAACGCCAGCAAGGCGGAGGTGCATTACTTCCGCGAAATCAGCGGCGCCGTGACCGACAACGGCGATGCGCGTGTCGAAGTGCCCCTCGACAGCGTGGAGACCGCGATCCCCATCCGCAACGAGCGCATGCGCGAGTTTCTCTTCGAAACCGCGGACTTCCCGAGCCTCACGGTGACCGCCAGCGTCGACCCGGCGCTGCTTGGCACCGCCGGCGCGCAGCGCGGCGCGGTGCCGGTGACGGTCAGCCTGCACGGGCAGGCGGCGAGCTACGAGGCGGCGGTTATCGTCGCCCGGGACAAGGACGGCAGCCTGACCGTGGCGACCAGTGAGCCCATCATCGTCAATGCCGCGGATTTCGAGCTCGGCGCGGGTATCGCGAAGCTGCAGGAACTGGCCGGCCTCGACTCCATCAGCACGGCCGTACCGGTGTCGGCGCGGCTGGTGTTCCGCCAGGACTGAAGCCGGCGCCGCGGGGGCCGCGCTAGCGCCCCCCGGCCATGGCGCCGAAGCGCTCGGCAAGGCGCCGCCAGCTGGTGTTTTCCGGATCCACGGCGGCCAGCTCGCCGGCGTAGCCGGCGGCCGCCTCCACCATGCCGAGCTCGGCGCTGTAGTTGGCGAGCGCCAGCAGCACCTCCGGATTGCCGGGAACCTCCCGGTTGAGGCTGCGCAGTGCGCGCACGGCGGCACGCGGGTCGCCGAGGTCGTGCAGGGCCACGGCGTAGACGTAGCGGTGCCGAGTACCGTCACGCTCCCGCTCCGCGGCGTCTTCGAGAAGGGCGAGCGCCTGCTCGCTGTCGCCGGCCCGGATCGCCGACAGGCCCAGGGCGTAGAGCACCTCCCCGCTTTCCGGCGCGATGGAGCGGGCGCGCTCCAGCTGCGCGCGGGCTTCCTCGTCGCGGCCGCTCGCGCGCAGCAGGTCGGCCAGGTTGAGGTGGCCCGGTATCAGCTGCGGGTTCAGGCGTAGCGCCTCCCGGTAGGCGGCCTCGGCGGCCGCGCTATCCGCGCGGGCACTGTGGAACAGGCCGAGCTGCAGCTGCACGGACGGCATGTTGGCGTGCCCGGCCTGGATGGCCAGGTATTCCGCGAACAGCGTTTCCAACGCCTGGCGGTCGTCGTCGCGCAGCCGGTCGAGGGGCACCGCTGCTAGGCCGGCCGCCACCTCCATGCGCACCGCCGCGACCGGGTCGGTGACCAGGGGTCGCAGCAGCGCATAGCGCTGGCCTGCCGGCAGGGCCTGCGCGCTGCGTACTGCAGCCATTTGTCCGAGTCGACATCGACGAAATCCGCTACCCGGCGCTCGAAGGCAACAGCTGCCGGCAGGTACTGAGCCATGGCCGAGGAGTAGACGATGGCGTGGCGGATGCCGTGCTCGCGCACCGTGTGTTCTACACGCCGGGCCAGCTCCTGATCCCGGTAGTAGGGCAGCGTCAGCGCCTCGCCGGTGAAGAAGCCGACTACGCTGCGCAGCGTCGCCCGCCACGGCACCAGCGGCGCGAAGTGGGCGCTATGGCAGTGCCTTTCCACGTCGTTGGTGTATGCCCAGTCCGCCGGGTCGTCGACGAAGGTGGCGAGGTGAACTTCGAAGTGCTGCGCCAGGTGGTGCAGCAGGTGGAAGGCGCGGATCTTGTCACCCTTGTTCGGCGGGTAGGGAATGCGGTGGCAGAGAAACAGCAGCGGCGGCCGCGTAGCTGAAGGAGCCGGGCCGGCCGGCTCCGGGGTCGCCGCCAGGGCCATCAGCCCAAGCTCCGGGCCAGCGGCGGCCCGAGAAGGTTCGCCACGGGCAGCGGCAGGCGCTGCCAGGTGCTCACCAGCAGTCGGTACTTCGGGTTGTTCGGATTGAGGTCCGGTAATTCGTCGGTAGTAACCAGATCGTACTCGTAGGGCAACGGCGCCGGCTCGAAGCCGAAGTGCTTCTTGAAGGCAAAGGGTCCCGTGTCCTTCTTGCTGCGGCCGAAGTCGAAGCCACTGCAGCCCTCGTCTGCACTGCGACGCATGAGCTCCCAGTAGAGGATGTGATTGCAGCCCTTAATGTCGCGGGCGCGTGTCACGCTGCCACCGTAGTAGGGCAGTACCTCGCCGCGAAAGTAGAAGCTGAGGACGCCGGCGACATCCTCGCCGCCCTCGCCTTTCACTCCTTCAACAAGGGCGGCATCGTCGGTGCCGGCGACCGGCTGGCCGCCCGGGGCCTGGCGGATCATCAATACCCGGCAGGCATCACCGAATTCATCGCGCAGGATGTCAAGATAGCGGCGGCCGAAAACAGGGGTCCCCAGGTTGCGCAGGCTCTCGGCATACACGCGGTACAGCCGCTCCGTCCCCCTGTCTTCCTCACTATACAGGCCCTCTTTCAACGCCTTGCGCAGCATCGCGCGCTGACGATTGGGGATAGCCTTCAGATTGACGGTATTGTCTGCGGAGATAGCTTTGCGAAAAGTGTAGTACAAGTCCTTCACCGGCCAGCCGCTGCCCGATGGCTCACGATTGCGTAGTTCCAGGGCCTCGACCCTGAGCTCCCGGGCCAGCGCGCTCGCCCGCTGACGCAGGGCTGTAGCGGCGGCATCACTGCTCGCGGCAATACCCCCGTAAACGCAGAACGGCAGGCTTGCCAGCTTGCGGCCGAAGAGCCGGCTGCGCACTTCGGCGAGCGGCAGCACACCGGTGACGACTCCACCTTCCTCTGCAAGCAGGAAATGGCACGGATGCCCGAAGGCACGCTCAAGGACCCGGCGCCACGGGTAGCGGTGGAAAAAGGTGGCACACGGATTATCCGAGACAAAGGCCTCCCAGGCAGTCTCGTCCGCGTCCCCGGCCTCGCGCACAGACACATTCAAGCTGCGTCCTCCCGCGCCGGGTCCGCGGGCGCCGGCACGATGGTGAACACCTCGTCCATGCGGCCCCAGCGGAAATCACCCAGCAGCCGCTCCAGTCGCCGTTCCATCCTGCCCAGGTTGAGGTAATGGCGAATGCGGGTCTTGACACCGATACGCTCAACGCGGGGCTGTGCCGGGTCAATCTCCCAGGGATGAAAGTAGAAGTGGGCACTCTCGCCATCCTGCTGATTGACCCTGCGCAGGGCCCACCGGGAGAACGCATAGGGATAAAGACGGAACCAGCCACCGCCGCCGACATTCAGGTTGCGTCCGCCCAGCGGAATCGTGGTTACGGGTATTTCGCGCAGACGTCCTCCCGCTGCGTCGAAGGCGAAGCGCGGCGCATCGGGCATACCGTAAAGATCGTGCTTTAGCGGTGCCACGCTGGAACTGTAGACATAACCCTCGTCTGCCAGCACATCGTGGGCCCAGAGGTTGCCTCCGTTGATCGAATAGCTCGGCGCCCGATAGCCTCGAACGGGCACGCCGCCCAGGTCTTCAAGGAGCTCGCGCGTGCGCCGCACGTCGGCGCGGAACGCCTCGGGGGTCTGCTCCGTGACCCTCGTATGGTCCCAGCCGTGACTGGCCAGTTCATGGCCCGCCTCGACGATGCGCCGGACCAGAGCCGGATGGCGCTCCGCGATCCAGCCCAGCGTAAAGAAGGTGCCGCATACTCCGTGACGCGCAAACAGGTCCAGCACGCGCTCCATGTTCGCCTCCACACGGGTCGCCGTGCGCTTCCAGCTTTCCCGGGGGACATGGTTTTCGAAGGCCGAGACCTGGAAGTAGTCTTCCACGTCCACGGTCATGGCATTGCGGGGCGTCGTCCCAGTCATGCTGCGCGGGCGACGCCACACCAGTTTGAGACCGTGGCCACGATGCGTTCCGCTGCATGGCCGTCCCAGAGCGCCGGCTGGCGTCCGGCCTTGCCTTCCCCGGCATGGATGGCGGCAACAGCGGCGAGAATTGCCTGCTTGTCACTACCGACAACCGTGTTGGTGCCCTCGCTGACGGTGATCGGCCGCTCCGTACTGTCGCGGAGGGTCACGCAGGGTACGCCGAGGGCAGTCGTCTCCTCCTGGATGCCACCGGAGTCCGTCAGCACCAGCGCCGCGTCGCGCATCAGCCCGAGCATTTCCAGGTAGCCCTGCGGCGGCAGCAGGGCGAAGCAACCACTGGCGAGCAATTCTTCCAGGCCAGCCGCTTCGATTCGCGCCCGCGTGCGCGGGTGTACGGGGAAAGCGAGCGGGGTCCCCTGGCTGACCTCTACGAGGGTTTCAAGCAGACGCTTCAGCGTGACCGGGTCGTCCACGTTCGCCGGGCGATGCAGCGTCAACAGACCATAGTTGGCGGCCCACTCGGCATGATCGGCAGCCGCCAGGGTCGTGGACGCCGGAGTGGCACTCGCAAGGTTGTAGAACAGCGTGTCGATCATGACGTTACCGGCGAAGTGGACCTTGTCGAGACTGATGCCTTCGCGGGCGAGGTTGTCGGCGGCCGCCGCCTCGGTCGTGAAAAGCAGTTCCGAAAGCTGGTCGGTGAGGATGCGGTTGATCTCCTCCGGCATGCTGCGATCACCGGAGCGAAGCCCGGCTTCCACGTGGATGACCGGGATACCCTTCTTTACCGCCACGAGGGCGCAGGCGATCGTCGAGTTGACGTCACCAACGACCAGCACCGCGTCAGGCCGTCGTTCGTCCAGCACCGGCTCGAAGCGAAGCATGATCTGGGCAGTCTGCTCCGCGTGGCTGCCGGAGCCGACCTCGAGGTCCACGTCCGGTTGCGGTATGTGCAGTTGATCGAAGAATGCGTGCTTCATCGCCGCGTCGTAGTGCTGGCCGGTGTGCACGAGGGAGGCGGTAAGCCCGGGCGCAGCCGCCAGGGCGCGCATGATCGGCGCGATCTTCATGAAGTTGGGCCTGGCCCCCACCACGCAGAGGATGTGGGCCGATGCGCTGTTTCGGGTCATGGCGTGCCTCGTTCAGAAGAAGGTGTGGCGCAGACTCAGGGTGATCCGGTTCTCGGTGAACGCATTGAAATCGAAGTCAGACTCCTGGTCCACGTATTGCCAGCTCAGGGACAGGCTCGTGGCCACTCCGAGGCTGCGCTGGTAGGAAAGCCCCCCCACCCAGGCGGTGGCGTTCTGCCCGAAGAAACCGGCGTTGCCGCCTTCACCCTCACTTTCGCGGTACCCGATCCTCGCACTGAGCGACGTCAGGGAGGAAAGCCGGCGGGTCGCCGTCAGGCCCGCGTTGCGGAAAGTTCCTTCACCCAAAGTCTCCAGCTGGGTCTGCTGAGACTCGCTGGCCGTGGCGGAGAAGCTGGTGCGTCGGGCCTGGAAACTGTAGCGAAGCAGGAATAGTTCGTTGAGGATCGGCGACTGCCCGAGAAAGGTCGGCGTACCGGAGCCGGTGAGCGGATCGCCCGGGAGTTCGCCCAGGCTGGGATCGAAGGGATCATCGGGATCAACCTCCGGCGCCCGGAGGTCCCTGGGAAACTGAAGTGTCCGAGCGTAGCTCGCCGCGAGCAGCGAACGCTTGTGGCGGTACTGTATGTTGAAGCGCGGCGTGTCACCGAAGAACCGTTCTCCGGTGCCCACATCGACGGTCACTCGCGTATTGGGTGTCCACCGCAGACCCACATCCCAGAAGCTGCCATCGATGTCGTCATTAGCACTGGTGAACACATTCCATTCCTCGCCCGCATAGCCATTCAGCTGAAAGGTCGGGGTCAGTTGCAGCGCAAGATTGACCTGAGCCGAGGAGAGCTCGTTTGTAAATGCCGGCCGCTGGGGAGAGTCCTCGAATTCTACTTCGCTGTACTGGCCCGAGACACTGGCGGAGAAGCGGCTGGTACCGGGCAGCATGCCGAAGCGCCCCTGCCAGCGATTCTCATTGCTGTCTGCCAGCAGCCCCACCGCGTTGGTCTGTTCGTTGTAGTAGTAGCGCAGGAAAAACTCGGTGCGGCCGCTGAACTGGCGAGCGGCGGTCGCTCCTGCCCCCCAGCGATAGGTGATGTTGGTATTATCACGGGCGTTGATGCCATCGTTGCCCCCCGGGGCGAAGGGGTTGATCGGGTTCTGGCCGGCGAAGGCATCGAGGTCGAGCGTAAGCCAGTTTTCGACGACCTCGGTCGAAGCCAGGAAGTCTCCACTGGGGATCACCGACTCGCGATTTAGAAACTGCCCCCCCTGCGCACCGCCTGGACAGTCCGCGTCAACCTGATCGATGGTATTGAACTCCACGCGGGCATTTAGGGCGACACGGGTGCGGGCGCCAGTCCCATTCAGTCGTACATCCGGCGTCACCGTGGCGACATAGTCACCCTCTTCATCGCGGCTGGCGAGGCAGATATTATCGGAGTAATAGGAACTCACCGACACACCGGCGCCCCGCTCCCACTCAGCGGAAGCAGCCGACTGGGCCAATGAAAGGCCGGCAGCCAGCGACAAGACCGGGAGAGTCTTCAGCTTCACTGCGCCGGACCCGTCGCCGGTGCCGCATCGCGCGCACCCTGACCATAGCCGTAACCATACCCATAGCCGTAGTAGCCATAGTCAGTGCCGAAGAGGTTGAAACGTCGCTTCGGCGCGCGGTTCAACACGATGCCCACCATCTTGTCCGGGCCGATATGCTCCAGGGCACGCTGTACCGCGCCCTGCGCGGTAACGCCGGACGAGGCCACGAACACGATCTGCCCCATGAAGCTCGCGAGAACCCCCGCCTCACTGGTAAGCAGCAGCGGCGGCGAATCGAACACGATGACCCGGTCCGGGTAGCGGCGTGCCAGTTCCAGCATCAGCTCGTGCATGTTCTCGCCGGCCAGCAGCTCCGTGGCGTGCTCGCTGGGCGAGCCGGCCGGGAGAATCCGCAGCTTGGGCATGTTGGTGCGAAGGATCACATCCTGCGGCTCTACCCCTTTGCCCTCGAGCAGGTCGATCAGGCCAGGGGTGTGCGAGGGGACGCCGATGAGGCGCCCCGCGGTCGCCTTGAGGACATCCGCATCGACGAAGAGAACGGTCTTGTCCTGCTCCATGGCGATGCTCAGCGCAAGATTGATGGAGGTGAAGGTCTTCCCGTCGCCCTGCAACGCGCTAGTAACCATGATCAGGTTCGGATTGTCCGACTTGATCGCACCGCCGGCAATATTCTTGAGCAACGGCCGCTTGATGCCGCGAAACTCCTCGGCGATCGTGCTCCGGGGAACGCTGGGCGACATGAAGCCCCGCTCCTGAAGGGTCTCGAAGGGAATTTCCACCAGCGGCTTCTGGGGGCCGGGCGCGGACGGGCCGTTGGCCTCCGGCTGCTCAGCCCCGAGCGAGGCGCCGGCACGCTCCACGGTATCCGGTACAGGCGCGTCCGCCTCGGCCGGCGCCTTCTTCCGCAGCGTTCCAAGGGCTTTTTCTATGGTGCTCATGCGAACTGCTCCCAAAGCTGCGGCGCCAGCAAGACGGCGACGAAAGCAACCACTAACGAG